>DASUOZ010000469.1:0-5512 GCA_036276375.1 Pyrinomonadaceae bacterium
ACAACACAGCTCTTGTGATCTTCAACATGGTTTTGTTTTAACGCGCGGGAAGCTTGCGTGGCTCACCGTAGATAAAGTCGTCCATCATCACCACGTCATTGGTCACGTCGTCGTTTGGACCGGGAGCAGTGTTGCCTGCCGTAATGCGGACGCTGGCGATGCGCGCGTCGTTGAACTTGATGCCCAGGAACGAGAAACCGCCATTGCCCGGCGACGCCGGCGCAAAACTGCTGAACAACAACCTGCCGTCTGCACCGAAAAACTGAACCAACGTGCTCGCGCCGCGGTTGCCACGCTTGTTGCCTGGACCACTGCCATCCGGTTGATCGACGTCCGTAAAGATCACACCGAAACCCGTAACCGCCGCTCGAACTTGTCCATTTGAGCCGGCGACAAAGAAGACGGTGTCCGTGATGTTGCTGCCCACCGGTGTGAACACGCGCAAAGGACTAAAAGCGCGAAACGCAGTCGCATATGTCGAGTTGCCGAAAAGTCCGACGAGCCCGTTTTGTGGTCCACCGGACACCGGCGCCTGTGAGAGGCCGAGACCGGGCGTTGTGAACTGCGCGCCGCGAGTGTTCAGAAAAGTGTTGAAGGGATTTACGGGTGCAGTGGTTACGTCACTCGGCGGAACGCCTCCGTCCCAGTTGATCTCGCGACGACCCAGATTGAGTTCCTGAGTTGTGTTGCCGTTATTCGGATCGCCCAACGCGGCGCGAAAGGCAGTAACGGTGCCTTGAATCGACGCGCTGTTTGGTCCAGCGGCCTGGAATACAGCCGGTGCGACAAAGTCGCCGGTGGTGGTTGATTGAATTGCGACGGGCGCGATAGCCGTGTTGCTCGTGCTGAAGAGTGCGCGGCCCTGAACGTGGGCCGTTAGAACCATGGCGATGGTGGCGAGACTGATGCCGGCCAGCAGGCGCCAAAATGTTTTGGGGTTTCGGGCTACTACTTTCATCCTTGTTCTCCTTGTGGTGATATTCATTTGTGGAGAACCGAAGTGCAGCCGCTGTGCCGCGTGGATCGTCAGCGCAAGGTGATTCCCGGCTGTGCTCTCGAACTGTTGCAGCGAACAGACTTAACGGCGCAGCCGGGTCGCGGGAGGCGGGTGCACCTTGGACCACTGAGCCGCGGCTACCATATTTGGGAGTTGAAGGAGTGGGCGACTCGTAGTGAACTACGAAATGCGGTGGGCGGGACGTTTGATACCCAACTTCTCCATGCGGTGTCTGAGAGTGTTGGGATGAAGGCCGAGAGTTTTCGCGGCGCCGCTCGCGCCTTCGATGACGCCGTGAGTTTGTTGTAACACCGCTAAGATGTGCTCGCGTTCAACGTCTTGCAAGGTTTTCGGCGCACACTGATCGTTATCAGGAAGCACGTCGTCCATTGCCGGAGGCAACTCGTGAGGAACCGGAGTCGGCGAGATGCTGGTCAAACCATTTTCCAGATTGAGTATTGGCCCAGTCGCGACAATCAACGCTCGCTCGATGACGTTTTGCAGTTCACGTACATTGCCAGGCCACGAATACGACAGGAGCTTTTCCGTCGCTAGTTCGGAGATGCCGGTTATTCTCTTGCCAAGGTTCCGCGCGTAGCGGGAAATGAAAAACTTCGCTAGCTGCTCGATGTCCGAACGGCGGTCTCGCAAAGGTGGCACTTCAAGTGGAAACACGTTCAATCGATAATAAAGATCGGATCGGAAAGTGCCCGCGCGAATCGACTCCTCGAGTTTCCGATTTGTCGCGCAGATGATCCGCACATCTACTCGCACCGACCGATTACTGCCGACGGGCTCGAACTCGCGCTCCTGTAAAACTCGAAGCAGCTTGACCTGCGTGTCCAAAGGCAACTCGCCTACTTCGTCGAGGAAAATCGTGCCGCCGTCAGCGAGCTCGAAACGACCGATGCGACGTTCGAAGGCGCCGGTGAAAGCGCCTTTTGCGTGCCCAAACAGTTCACTCTCAACCAACCCCGCCGAAATCGCGCTACAGTTCACCTTCACCAACGGCCGGTTCTTGCGATTGCTGCGATCGTGAATCGCGCGCGCGATCAATTCTTTTCCGGTCCCCGTCTCGCCGTAGATCAGCACGCTCGAGTCTGTCGGTGCGACTTGATCGACGCGACGGAGCAGCGCCAACAGAGCCGGGCTGTCGCCAACGATCTCTTCGAAGTTATGTTCGGTACGGATCTCCTCCTGTAGGTACACGTTTTCTTTTTCGAGCCGTGCTTTCAAAGCGGCGATTTCTTCATACGACTTCATGTTGGCAATCGCTAAGGCCATTTGGTTTGCGACGTCTCTGAGCAACTCAGCATCCGACTCTGTATAGCGATCCGGTGTCTCGCTCCACACCGCGAAAGTACCGATGCTCTTGCCCATCGCCACGAGCGGGACCACGCAATATGATTGGATACCTTCAGCGATCAGCCGTCTTTCACCGGGCGATTGCTGTTCCTGCTTCAGATCGCCGCGGGTAACAACCTCCTGGTTCTCGAGCACCCATGCTGAAATGCGAGTCTCCGCCAGATCGTATTCTTTGCCGACGCGGAACCAATCAGACTCAGTTGGCGAATCCATCGAGAGCAGCTTTAGCGTGTTCGATTCAGGTTGGAAGATTAGAAACGCAGCGCGATCAAACGGAATGACGCCGCGTATAGCCTCATAGGCCGAAGAGAAAAGTGCGTCGCGCGTCAGGTTCGTGATGATGGTGTTGTTAATCTCAAGCAGAGTGTGGTTGCGTTGTTCGCTCTTGCGCAAGGCTTCTTCTGCTCGCTTTCGCTCGGTGATGTCGAGGAAAGTAACTACAGCTCCGACGGTCTTGCCGTCGCGAATAAGGGGATGCGACCAATACTCAACGTCGAAGCTGGTGCCGTCTTTGCGCCAGAAAATATCGTCGTCTATGTGGACGCCGCAATTCTCGAGAAACCCTAAATATATCGGACACTCTTCGATGGGAAAGGGCGTTCCGTCCTTTCTGGTGTGGTGTTCGAGCAGGTGCATGTTCTCTTCGAGTAGTTGCTCGGGATCGTCGTAACCGAGTAGCTGAGCCGCTGCTGTATTTGCGAACAGGCAGGTTCCATGCGAGTCGCAACCAAAGATTCCTTCGCCTGCGGAATTGAGAATCAGACGAGCGCGTTCCTCGCTTTGTTGGAGGGCTTCTTCTGCTTCCTTCCGTTCGGTGATCTCTTCCGACAAAGCGAGCATGAACCGCGGCGTGCTCTCAGGATCACGAACTAACGACACATTGTTTCTGACCCAGACCAGGCTCCTGTCTTTGCGCCAGTATTGCTTCTCGAACTGGAACTGATCACGCTTTCCCTCCAGCAGCTCTGTCACGAGTGCCCAGTTGGCTTCACGGTAATCCTCATGAGTGATCTCGAGAAATGAAAGGCCCTCGAATTCACTTTCCGAGTAGCCCAACATTTTCTGGTAGGTACTGTTGGTCGCGAGGACGCGGCCGTTCAGATCAGCGACGGCGACGCCGATGGCGGAGTTGTCGAATACGGATCGCCAGCGCAGCGCCTCTGTTCTCTCTCGCGATATGTCGTCTTCGGAGGGGGAATAGGCGCCAGGGTTAACGCTAGTTGGACCGACGTGCCCCATAAAGCAGGTGGAATAAACTCTAACGGTGGAAGGAGTTTGTTTCACGCAGGGTCGGAAGTCAAGACGTGCTCGAGGCGTCTGGTCCGCTGTTAATGAACGGATGAGTTTGAGAGTGAGCGCACTGGGCAGCATCGCCCCGCTTCGCGTGAAGCTACAGTGCGCTCACTCCAGGCCGACTCCACCCCCCAGGCTGGCCAGCCATCTTGAACCCCGCTTGTTCGCTCCACTCTCTATACCGCCGGAGCGGCCGAGTTATTCCCGGGGTCTGTGATACACATTGACAGACGAAAACTTGTGTGCAGAATGGGGTCATGAAAAAATCAAAAACCTCAAAGCAAATCCGAGTCGAGCGTCCTCGCCGCGCCACACTTTCGCGTGAGGAAGCGTTAAAGCGAATGAAAGAGTTTCCGAAGCGAAAGGAGCAGTTCCTTGCCACTGCTCGAGCGAACAAGAGTTGAGGTTTATCTTCCGGACCTCCCTTCATCCGAATATCAAAATTTGCTGCGGTCGTTTGAAGAAGAGCTAACCTATACGTTCGGTGGCGCCACCATCGTAAGAGGCTTGGAAGGCAGCTACCTATCGCTATCCGGTCAGCGTGCCCGATCGGATTAATCTCCTCTACTCAGACGCACCGTTGGCGCTGTCGACCGATTTCTCTACGGTCGCTGCGTATGTGCGGGAGCTAAAACGTGCTGGAATGGAGGAGCTGTCCGAGGAGACGATCTTGATTTCAGTCGAGCAGGTCTATCATCAGGTCTGAGAGTAATTAGCGGCGGAGGAACACCGAATCAGATCTGTGTTCGTCGGTGTTCGTCCGTGGCCGTGGTTTGGCCTTTAGGTAGCAGGCCTCCGGGTGGGCGGAAGCCGTTTGACCCGTTATTCACAGTCATGTAGCTAACCTCCGGCAATCGCGCCGATGATGAAAAACGGTTCGGAACCTGAGGCGATTGCCTGCGGTAGCGGAGCGTCGGCTGGCTCATGCGTGACGTCTTCACCGCAGGCAAAGAATCTCAATAACGGCCGGCGCTCACCGCCGACGTGGTTGCGAATGGTCCCACGCAGCATCGGATAACGCGCTTCCAGAGCGTCAAGAATCGATTGACGTGTTACCTCGCCGTTGATTTCGAGTTGCACGTCTCCCTGGACGCCCGCCAGCGAGCGCAAGTGTGCCGGCAAAACAACCGTGATCATTTCAGCGTCTGGACCTCCACTGAAAGCACCGGCGGAAGATCGCGAACGATTGGCGCCCACGTGTCGCCGCCGTCAGTCGAACCGTAAACCTGCCCGCCCGTCGTGCCGAAGTACACACCACACGAATCCAGCGCATCGACGGCCATCGCGTCGCGCAGCACGTTGACGTAACAGTTCGCTTGCGGTAGACCATTCGTCAGCGCTTCCCATTCGTTGCCGCCGGTGCGACTGCGATAAACGCGCAACTTGCCATCCGGCGGATAGTGCTCGCTGTCACTCTTAATCGGCACGACGTAGATCGTCTCCGGCTCGTGCGCGTGAACGTCGATCACAAAACCGAAATCCGTCGGCAGGTTGCCACTAACCTCGCGCCACGAATCACCGGCGTCGTCACTGCGCATCACGTCCCAGTGCTTCTGCATAAACAGCACGTTTGAGTTCTTCGGATGCATCGCGACGTGATGAACGCAATGGCCCACTTCCGCCGTCGGATCCGGAATGTACTCCGAGTGCAGTCCTTTATTGATCGGTTTCCAAGTTGCACCGCCGTCATCAGTCCGAAACGCACCGGCCGCGGAGATCGCGACAAACATCCGGTCGCGGTTCGCCTGGTCCAAAATGATCGTGTGCAGACACATGCCACCGGCGCCGGGTTGCCATTGCGATCCCGTGCCGTGGCCGCGCAACCCCGAAAGCTCTTCCCACGTCTGTCCGCCGTTG
>DASUOZ010000470.1:0-4129 GCA_036276375.1 Pyrinomonadaceae bacterium
CAAAAGACAACTTCTTTCCGTCGCCCGAAAAAGTTGGCTTCGTGAATTTTGCAAAAGGCGATTACCGTCTCGCTGCTTCAAGCCCGTACGCGAAAGCCGGTTCAGACGGTCAGCCGGTCGGATGCGACTGGAATAAACTGAATTTCAGCGCGAAGACTCCCGAATGACAACGGCTTCAGTTAACGAAAAACGTCCTCTTCGCGTCGGTCTGCTGGTTGACTCACTTACTCAACCCCGCTGGGTCTCGCAAATCATTGCCGACATCAAGCAATCATCGATCGCCGAGATCCGTCTCGTTGTAAAAAACGAAGCAACCGCGCCGGACCAGCCGCGCGGCAGGCTGCAAGCGTACTGGCGCAACAGAAACTACTTGCTCTACGCGTTGTACAACCGGCTCGACGCGCGCGTGCCGATGAACGACGCAGACGCGTTTGAAGACGTCGACGTGCAGGAACTGCTCTCCGATTGTCCCGTCGTGGGCGTGACGCCGTTGATGAAGAAGTTTTCGGATTGGTTTCCGGACGAAACGATTGAGGAGATTCGCAGCTACGATCTCGACGTCGCGATCTCGTTTGGCTTTCGCATTCTGCGCGGCGAGGCGTTGCGCATCGCGAAACACGGCGTCTGGTCCTACCATCACGGCGACAACCTCGTAAATCGTGGCGGGCCGCCGGGCTTTTGGGAAGTGATGGATGCGTCGCCGATCAGCGGTTCGGTGCTGCAAGTGTTGTCGGAGGATCTCGATAACGGTGAAGTGCTGGACCGGACGTGGTTGCGCACCGGCGATCGTTTTTCAGTACGAGTAAGCAGAAACAAGCTCTACTGGCGCTCGTCGAGCTTCGTCATGCGGAAGTTGCGCGAGCTTTACGAAAGGGGATGTGCGGCTCGCGAGCAGCGCTCGTTTCGTCCCTACTACAACCGTCTGCACAAGATGCCCACGAACGCCGAGCTGCTGCCGAAGCTGGCGCGGCTTTCCTGGACCTACGCCAAAAACAAACTTCGTTACTCGCTTTATTACGATCAGTGGACACTCGCTTATCGATTCCGCACCAGCCCGACTGATCCGAACAACAGTTTCTATCGCTTCACTCATTTGACCCCGCCGAAGGATAAGTTCTGGGCCGATCCGTTTCCCGTGAAGTTTCAGGGGAAGTACTTCGTTTTCTTCGAGGAGTACCTTTACAAAGACGATAAGGCGCACATCTCTGTACTGGAGTTAACAAAATCCGGTCCGACCGAGCCGGTGCCGGTTTTGAAACGCGACTATCACTTGTCGTATCCGTTCATGTTCGAGTGGCAGGGCCGCCACTTCATGATTCCGGAAACGGCGCGGAACAAGACTGTCGAGGTCTATGCGTGCGAGTCGTTTCCCGGAGACTGGAAACTCGAGACGGTGCTGCTGGAAGGCGTGCCCGGTCGCGACGCGACGCTGTTTGAAGTGGACGGTCTCTGGTGGATGTTCGTCGCCATCGCCGACGCCGGCGCCTCAGACGAACTGCACCTGTACTACAGTTCCACGCCGCTGGGCCCCTGGCGGCCTCACAAGCAAAACCCGGTCAAGTCAGACGTCAGAAACTCCCGGCCCGCCGGCCGGCTGTTTTACTGGAACGGCGAGCTTTGCCGTCCAGCCCAGGATTCGTCTCAAGGTTACGGCTACGGCATGACGATCAACCGCATCCTGCGCCTCACTCCGGAGGAGTTTGTCGAGCAGGAAATCTCGAAAATTCTGCCGCAATGGCGCCGGGATCTGCGCGGCACGCACACGCTGAATATGTGCGACGACCTCACCGTGATCGACTGCCTCGTCCACCGCCGCCGCTAATCTCGCGGCATTCCGCAACACACAAATGCCAAACAAATTTATTCTTGACAAAACATTTTGGAACGGGCCTAATAGGTGGCGGTTGATTTAGTTCAAACCTCTGCTCTTTTCAGTCTTACGATTGCAACGATAAAGGCAAACCTGTTGCGAAGCAGGGACGCAAAGCTGTGAGTCTCGCCCGGGCCAAAGGGCCGCGAGATCGTCAAGCTGCCGAAGGCTAATCGGGATGTGCGAGATCCCCATTTGGCGGATGCGCATCTTTGTTCTACGGTCCTTTTTCGATGCAGCCGTAGACTTCATTCCGAAATCTTCCTTCATTTTCCCAGTTCAAGTCAGGCCGGCCTCTATCGCTGGCTATTTCCGTGTCCGCCAGGACGCCGGAAATAGTGTTTCGACCAGCTCTGTTTAGCCCCGAAAGAAACACGAATCGTTCTCACCCGACCTGCGGCCGTCGTGTGTTTCAGGCCGCCGATTTCAGAGGGACACAACGCTCAGCGAAGTGAGGGGTCACATGACCAGAGGCGGCAAGGCAGGACAATTTTCATATCTCGGTATTTATAAGTGGATCACAGTTGCAGTTTTTCTCGCGGTTACCGGAATCAACGCAAACGCCGCAACCATCACCGTAGCACCGACCGGAAGTCTTCAGTCGGCAATCAACGCGGCCCAGTATGGCGACACGATCATTGTCCAGGCTGGAGCCGTTTATAACGTGAGTCTGACGTTGCCGCTGAAAGTCGGCACGGGCGAGATCGTGATTCAGAGTTCGCGTGCCAGTGAATTGCCGGAAGGCGTGCGCGTGAGTCCGGCCCAGTCCGCGTTGTTTGCGAAGTTTTACTCGTCGGCGCCCGCCGAGCCGGTCCTGAAGACGGCGCCCGGCGCGCATCACTATCGCTTTGTCGGGATCGAGTTTGCCACGGCGACGGCGAGCGTGGTTGTTTACGATTTGGTTCGCTTCGGCGAGGGACGCTTCTCGCAGACAACGCTCGAATCAGTGCCGCATCATCTCGTCATCGACCGTTGCTACATTCACGGCTGGAGCACGCAGGACGTGCAACGTGGTGTGAGCCTGAACAGTGCTGAAACGACCATCAGCAACTCCTACATCTCGGAGATTCACGGCGTCGGCTACGACACGCAGGCTGTGGCCGGCTGGAATGGTCCCGGACCTATTCGCATTATCAACAACTACCTCGAAGGCGCGGGTGAGAACATCCTTTTTGGCGGCGCCGATCCAGCCAACCAGGACATGACTCCGTCGAACATCGAGATTCGGCGCAACTACGTGTTCAAACCGAAAACCTGGAAAGTCGGCGATCCGACGTACGCGGGCAAACACTGGACGGTGAAGAACTCGCTCGAGTTGAAGAACGCGAAGAACGTCGTGATTGACGGCAACGTGTTTGAGAACTGCTGGACCGACGGCCAGACGGGAATTCCGATCTTGTTTACGGTGCGCAATCAGGAAGGGTCGGCGCCGTATTCCATCATCGAGAATGTTACGTTTACGAACAACACGGTGAAGGGCGCGGAAGGCGCGTTGAATCTGCTGGGCACTGACAATGAAAAACCGTCGGCCCGCTCCAGCGGTTTGAAGATCGCGAACAATCTGTTTGTCGACATTCGTGGTCCATTCCTGATCATGAATGGCTACTACAACGTCACGCTCGATCACAACACGAGTTTTCAGAAAAACAATACCTACACCCTTTACTCTCAGCAGTCACTCGGCTTTGTCGCCACCAACAATCTGACGATCGAGAATCCGTGGGGCATTTACGGTGAGGGTGGATATCTCGGCACACCGGCGCTCACCAATTGGACGCCGTCTTATGTTTTCAAGAAAAACGTGATGGTGGCGGCCGCGCCGAGCCAGAACCCGACCGGCAACTTCTATCCGATTCAGGTTTCGGACGTGGGGTTTGTAGATTTTGCCGCGGGCAACTATGCGCTTTCTGCTTCCAGCCAGTATCGGAACGCCGGCACCGACGGAAAAGACATCGGAGTGGATTTTGCGCAACTGAACGCAGCGCAAAACGGCACTGCTCCAAGTCCAACGCCAACGCCGACGCCAACGGCCACACCAACGCCGACACCGACATCGACACCAACACCAACGCCGACACCAACACCGACGCCGTCACCAACGCCGACACCGTCACCGACGCCGACACCGACCCCAACGCCGTCACCGTCACCGACGCCGACACCCGCCGCGGGCACGCCGCAGGTCACCCTGACTGTTCCATCCAGCGGTCAAACCTTTGTTGCCGGCACGAACATCAGTCTCGCTGCGACGGCGACTGA
>DASUOZ010000471.1:0-6161 GCA_036276375.1 Pyrinomonadaceae bacterium
CAACTACTTCACCAGGTTCATCAAGGCTTACGAACGCGAAGGTGTGCCAATCTGGGGCGTAAGTATTCAAAACGAACCGATGGCGACGCAGAAATGGGAGTCGTGCATTTTCTCAGCGGAAGAAGAACGGGATTTTCTGAAGCATCATCTTGGGCCGACTATCAAGCGCGCAGGCCTCGCGGACAAGAAAATTATCGTGTGGGACCACAACCGCGATCTCATCTATCAACGCGCGCGTACGATCCTGACCGATCCGCAAGCTGCGCAGTACGTTTGGGGCGTCGGTTTTCACTGGTACGAGCCGTGGAGCGGCGGGGAGCCGATGTTTGATAACGTGAAGCTCGTGCGCGAGGCCTTCCCGGACAAGCACCTGATCTTTACCGAGGGCTGCGCCGATTCGTTCAAATCGGAACGGCTCACAGATTGGTCGCTCGGCGAGTTGTACGGACGGTCAATGATCAACGACTTCAACAGCGGCACGGTTGGCTGGACCGATTGGAACGTGTTGTTGGATGAGACGGGCGGCCCCAATCACGTCCAGAACTTCTGTTTCGCGCCGGTTCACGCGGACACACGCACCGGTGAGCTGATCTACACCAACTCCTATTACTACATCGGACACTTCTCGAAGTTTGTGCACCCTGGCGCGAAACGAATCGCGAGCTCGCCGAGCCGCAGCCCGTTGCTCTCGACGGCGTTCGTCAATCCTGACGGGAAAGTTTCGGTCGTCGTGATGAACAAGACAGACCAGAAGATCGCGTACTTTCTGTGGCTCGACGGGAACGCAGCGGAAGTGGAAAGCTTGCCACATTCGATTCAGACGCTCGTGTTCTGAACTACTCGAGCGGCGTGCAACTATAGCCGCCTGGAGGAGTAAGACAGCCGAGGAAGAAAAGAATGATCGGCAAACTGAATATCGCAGTGAGAACAAAAGTTTTCAGCCGGTGGTCACCGCCGATCTCAGCCGCCTTTCGCAGCGTTAAAGCAGCGCCAATGACCAGCAGAAGAACGTTTAAGAGGTCGACTGCATCCGGATTCACAAACATGCCACGTTAGACACCACGGCCCCGCTATTGTTCCGTTCGGGGCGGAAGAATTTACAATCTACAGCATGAGTAATTTACAACTGACACAACCGCCCGTAGCGCAAGCCGCGATGCTGATTAGAAGACCGGCGACCGACGTGTTTGAGGCGTTTATCGATCCGGCGATCACGTCGCGGTTCTGGTTTACGAAAAGCACCGGACGTTTGGAGCCTGGGAAGCACGTGACCTGGACGTGGGAGATGTACGACGTTTCTATTGAGGTCGACGTGAAAGCGATCGAGCCCCATAAGCGGATCGTGGTTGAGTGGGGAAACTACGGCGCGATGACGCAGGTCGAGTGGGTATTCACGGCGTACGAGGCCGGTGCGACGTACGTGACGATCAGGAACTCGGGGTTTCAGGGTGACGGAGACAAGGTGGTGCGAGACGCGCTCGATTCGACGGGTGGGTTTACGTGGGTGCTTGCCGGTCTGAAAGCACTGCTCGAACACGACCTCGAGTTGAACGCGATCGTCGACGCGTTTCCGCAGGGACTCGAGCGAGAGGATTAGATCTTTCGCGAGTCGTAGGCCCAGTGGAGTAAGGCTTGTCGCTGTCTCGGCCGGCATTCCAGTTCACGCGGCGGACAGTGCTTTTTGATCTGTGCGATGTGGCGGCGGATCGCACGCCAGCGCTTGATTTGCCGTTCGTCGTCGGGGCAGCGACGGCCCATGTAGTAGCGGCAATACCATTGAAACCAGCCGCGCGGATCCTCGTGGTAGATCCAACCGTTCTTTCGCCACACCGCGAGCGGCACGGAAGCATTCACACCAAAGTAGTTGAGCTTCGGATCGCGGCGTTTGGGAGAGAGCTTAGCTTTGCTGAACCACGAGGCCGGAAATTCGTTACGGCAGTCAGTCATGTATTTGCCGCCGAACACGCCTAGTTCAAGCATCTCCTTTGGCGTGAGCTCGGGTTCGAAGTCAGGATCAAAGTTCTTGCCGATTGGCTCGGTGCAGAAATAGACGTAGTTTGACTGCATTCGATCGCTGACTTCGACACGGCGCTTTTTCATGAGATCAGATAAGATACGCGGAGCCGTTTGCTAATTCCACCGTGAGAATGCTGACCATAAGTTCGATGCTTTGCGTGCTGGGTCTTTCGTCTCTCTGGTATGGCTCAGCACCAGCAGCTCCGCCTAACTCGCCGTTTGATTCGTACGGAATATTACGTTGGGAAGACGAGACGGCACGTCTCGACAACTTCGCCATTCACTTACAAAACTATGAGAAAGCGCTAGGGTTCATCCTCGTTTACGACGAGACAGGCGGATGCCCGGGTGAAGCTCAGGCCCGCGCCATACGAGCGAAGCGTTATATTGTCGAGCATCGAGGCCTCCGCTGGAATCAAGTGATTTGGCGCCGCGAAGGATATCGCATGGACGCCGGAACCACGTTAGTAATTGCGCCACCCGGCGCGTATGTGCCCTATCGCTGGGGTGGCCCGTCGACAGATCCAGCGGTCGATGGGCCCCTCACGGCGGCGTGCAAGGCCACGCTGCGGAAGATCAGGAAGAGTCGCTGGTAGCGCAAACTTACTGTTTCGCTTTGCGCAACAAGGCTACCACTTCAGGTTTTTTCGAGCGTTCCGCCGCCTCCAACGCCGTGCCATACTCCAGCCCGTGCTCACTGCCGGAAATCAAACCTTCCGCGTTTACGTCTGCGCCTTTGTCGAGCAGCAGTTGAACTATGCCCACCTGGCCCATGCCGGCCGCAACCACGAGGACTCTCGTCTTGATGGATTTGTGCGTGTATCCGATCGCGTATTCATGATTCGGATCGGCGCCGGCAACCAACAACTCTTTCACCTTCGCTTCGTCTGTCCTGCGGATGGCGGCGCGCAGAAACGCGTTGAGCACGTTTAGGGGTTGGCCCTTGAACGTGCGCGGGGCCGGCAGTAACTGTTCGATATCAGCCTTGCCGCCGCCGTAAGCGAGAGTGACCGGCGTATCGCCAAACACGTCGCTCCGGTTTCGATCCGCGCGGCGGGCCAGCAGCGATTTCACCAACTCGGGATTCGCAAGCCGCACGGCACGCAGCAACGCGGTTTCACCATCGCTGTTCTGCGCATTCACGTCGAGGGTCTTCACGAGCAGCAAGCTTCGGGTTATTTCAGCACGGCGGCCGGGCAGCGTGGCGATCTCGTCGCCATACGCGTTGTTTTTACCATCAAGTGAATACAGCAAGGCGGTGGAACCTTTGTCATCTACCGCGTTGACGTTCGCGCCACTCTCAACGAGCGCACCAGCAACGCCAACGTCGCCTCTCGACGCTGCTTTCATTAACGCGGCCATGCCTCCTTCGCTCCTGGCTTCAAGATCCGCGCCTTTCGCCACCAACAGCTTCACTCTCGCGGCCGTGTTCGCGAACATCAACGCCGTTTCGCCCCAGCGGCTCGTCGCGTTCGGATCTGCGCCGTGGGCCAACAGCAACCCGACAACTTCAGCGTTGGGCTCAACGGTGGGCGTGCGATAGCTGCGTTGCCTCGCGGCCATCATCAACGCCTGCTCGCCTGTTCTATGCACGGCTTTCACATCGGCGCCTGCCGCCAGCAGGAGTTTCATCGTCTCGACGTGACCTCCGGTAACTGCTTCCATCAACGCGTTGCCTTCGTCCGTGATGACGTTTACTTCCGCGCCTTTCGCCAGCAGCAGGCTAACCACGTCTGCATAACCCTTGTCCGCTGCGTGCATCAACGCAGTTTTATAACGAGTCGGCTGGTTAACGTTGGCGCCCCTGTCGATCAACGCCTGAACAAAGTCGATCGGCGACTGTTTCGCTTGACTGAGCACGTAGAGCAAAAAGTCGTCGCGTTGCTTTTGATCGGTGAGATCGATTAGCGAGGCAAACTTCTGCACGTCGCCATTGATGAAGCTCTCGTATAGCTGTCGTTTGACGGCGTCGGGAGCGGGAGACTGCGGTTGGGCCACGACGGCAACGCCGGGGAAAACAACCAGAAGAAGCAGCAGAAAAGATCGCGCGCGCGTGTAAAACATGGTCGACTCCCTTCTCGTGAGGACTCAAAGAGTAACGCGCATTACGCGGACGTTTCGGGCCACACTGATTGTGAGGAACTTACTTCTGTGCGACAGAAACCTTTGCACAAAAACTCGGACCGCGGAGGGTTCGCTAGCTGATCAACGCCTTCGGCGTTGGACCTTTGCGGGCTGAAATTCGCGAACGCCTTCCGAGTTCAACCTCCATCCGATTTTCGAGTTTTGTTCAAAGCCGCCGAGCAGATCGGGACGCACCTCGTCGAAGATACCAACGAGTGGTCCGCGCGCATGCCGCTGACAGAACCTGAAGGCCATTCGCTCCTAACGTCGCCGGAGCCGGCAAAAGTATGTCAAAATCTCGTCCCAACATGAAAACGTTGCTCCTTCTGGTGTCGCTGCTCGCACTTGTTCCGTCAGTGCAGGCCCAGCAGATTGGTCTAATCGCAAACACCGATGGCCGCAAGACGGTCGCTCTCGACGGCGCGTGGCAGACGATCGTCGATCCATATGAGTCGGGTTTCTACGATTATCGTTATCAGCCCAGCGCAAACGGCTATTTCAAGAACGCGAAGCCAAAGAGCCCAAGCGATCTGATTGAGTACGATTTCGATAAATCGGAGTCGTTGAGAGTTCCGGGAGACTGGAACACGCAGTCAGACAAACTGTTCTTCTACGAAGGCACGGTCTGGTACAAGAAGTCGTTTGACTACCAGCGTAAGTCAAACACGCGCGTGTTCGTCTATTTCGGCGCGGCGAACTATCGCGCGGATGTTTATCTCAACGGCGAGAAGTTGGGCCAACACGTCGGTGGCTTCACGCCGTTTAATTTTGAGATTACGAAACTGGTGCGCGACACGGGGAATTTCCTGGTTGTCAAAGTCGATAACAGACGATCGCGCGACGCCGTTCCCACGATGATGACTGACTGGTGGAACTACGGCGGACTCACGCGGCAGGTGAAGCTCGTCGAAACTCCCGCGACGTTTGTTCACGACTACTTCGTGCAACTACAGAAGGGCTCACGCGAGAGGATCACCGGCTGGGTGAAGCTGGCCGGCGACAAGCTCGCGCAAAAAGTAACGCTTCGAATTCCCGAGGCGGGAATCAGAAAATCGTTCACGCCTGATGCGACCGGTCTGGCGGTGATCGATTTCAACGCCGATTTGAAGTTGTGGTCTCCGGAGGATCCCAGGCTTTACGACGTTTTGATCGAAGCCGAAACCGATCAGGTGCGGGATCAGATCGGGTTTCGCAGTATCGAAACGAGAGGCACGGAGATTCTGCTGAATGGACGCCCGATGTTTTTGCGTGGCGTCTGCATTCATGAAGAGGCGCCGGTTCGTGGTGGACGCGCTTACAGTCGTGAGGATGCGCTTAAGCTGCTCGGCTGGGCCAAAGAGTTGGGCGCGAACTTCGTGCGGCTGGCTCACTATCCGCACAACGAGCTGATGGTTCGCGAGGCTGATCGGATGGGAATCATGGTGTGGTCGGAGATTCCCGTCTATTGGACCATCCGTTGGGAAAATCCTGAGACGCTCGCGAACGCGCGGAACCAGTTGACTGAGATGATCGCGCGCGACAAGAACCGCGCGTCGGTGGTGATTTGGTCCGTGGCGAACGAGACTCCGCTGAGCGATGCGCGTTTGACGTTTCTTAGAAACCTTGTCTCACATGCGCGCAGTCTGGATTCGACGCGCTTGTTGTCGGCGGCGATGGAGCGTCACTACGTTGATGCGACGACGCAGATGATTGACGATCCGCTCGGTGAGTACCTCGACGTGTTGGGCTGTAACGAATACGTCGGCTGGTACGACGGATTGCCGGCAAAAGCCGACGGTTTGGAGTGGAAGTCGAAGTATGAGAAGCCGCTGATCATGAGTGAGTTTGGCGCTGATGCTTTGTACGGTCATCATGGCGATGTGTTGGCGCGTTGGACCGAGGAGTACCAGGAGAATCTTTACCGGCACCAGATCGCGATGCTGAAGCGCATTCCTTTCCTGCGCGGCACTGCGCCGTGGATCCTGACTGACTTCCGTTCGCCTCGGCGTCCGCTGCCGGGCATTCAGGACTACTGGAATCGA
>DASUOZ010000472.1:0-7307 GCA_036276375.1 Pyrinomonadaceae bacterium
CAGGTGCACGGCGCAGTGCGCACGGCGTTGGCTCACGCCGTTGACGTGGTCCAAATCGAAAGCGGCAGTGCGACTGACAACCCTCTGGTGTTTTCGGAAACTGGCGAAGTCTTGTCTGGCGGAAACTTTCACGGTGCGCCGCTCGCGCTTGTTTTTGACTACGCCGCCATTGCTTTGACAGATTTGATTAGTATCACCGAGCGACGCATCGATCGGCTGGTGAATCCCGACGCAAACGAAGGTTTACCGCCGTTTCTGACGGCGCACCCGGGTATCTCGTCGGGTTTCATGATGCTGCAAGTTTCAGCCGTCGCGCTGCTAAGCGAAGCGAAAGTGTTGGCCCATCCCGCGAGCGTTGATAACGTACCAACGGACGGCGGCAAAGAAGATCACGTGTCGATGGGCATGACTTCCGCAACTAAGTTGCGCTCGATCGTGAACCTGGCGGAGATAACTACAGCCATCGAACTTTTGACGGCGGCCCAGGCACTCGACTATCGTGCGCCTCTCGCGCCCGGCCGCGGGGTTAAGGAAGCACACCGGATTGTTCGCAGTCTGGTTGCTCCTTTAACTATCGATCGTTCGATGGCGGGTGATATCGAGAAACTGCGGGCTGCGATTTTGAGCGGCCAGTTTGATTCATTAATGGATTAAAGGAGCAAATATGTCGGGAATGGACGAACGAAGAAAGAGTCTCGAAGAGGAATACTTTCATCGCAAGAACCAGGAAGCGATCGAAAAGCTGCGGGAGAAGGCGAAAGTCGCCGAAGACGCAAAGGCGGCGGGCATCTCGTCGATGAAGTGCCCGCGCTGCGACGGCAACTTGCATGAGAGCGACTTCGAAGGGGTGATGATCGACACGTGCGACAATTGCAGCGGTGTGTGGCTCGACCCCGGAGAGTTCGGACAGCTTGTGCAGAAGGAAGGAAAAAGCGGCTGGTTTAGCCGTTTTTGGAACGCACAGGACTAATGGGACCACGGATGAACACGGACGTACACCGAGTGATACGAGCGGTGCGTGGTCCGGAGTTAAGCTGCAAAGGCTGGCATCAGGAAGCAGCGCTTCGCTGCCTGATGAACAATCTCGATCCGGACGTCGCCGAAAAACCGGACCAACTGATCGTTTACGGCGGAGCCGGCAAAGCCGCGCGTAACTGGGAATCGTTTGACGCGCTCGTGCGCGAGTTACGCGCGCTCGAGAACGACGATACGCTGTTGGTCCAATCAGGTAAACCGGTCGCCGTTTTCCGAACGCACGAATACGCGCCGCGCGTTTTGATCGCCAACTCGAACCTCGTCGGTGCGTGGGCCAACTGGGAACACTTCCACGAGCTCGAACGCCGCGGGCTGATGATGTACGGCCAGATGACCGCGGGCAGTTGGATCTACATCGGCACGCAGGGCATCGTTCAAGGCACGTTTGAGACGTTTGCCGCCATGGCCGACAAACACTTCGGCGGCGATCTCTCGGGCAAGCTGGTGGTTTCAGGCGGCATGGGCGGCATGGGCGGCGCTCAGCCGCTGGCCGCAACACTCAACGGCGCCGTCTTTCTCGGTATCGACGTCGACCCCGCACGCATTGAACGGCGCGTCAGCACAGGTTATTGCGATCGTCTCGCGCTCACGCTCGACGAAGCACTCGACATCTGCGAAGACGCGCGCGAACAGAAACGCGCGATCTCAGTCGGGCTCGTCGGCAACTGCGCGGAAGTCTTGCCGGAAATTGTGCGGCGCGGCGTGAAGGTCGACGCGGTTACGGATCAAACCAGCGCGCACGATCCGTTGAACGGTTACGTGCCGGCAGGATTATCGCTTGAAGACGCCGCGACCTTGCGCGAGAAAGACGCGGAAGCTTACGTCCAGCGCGCAAAAGAATCGATGGCGCGTCACGTTGAAGCCATGCTTGCGTTGCAAAGATCCGGCGCGGTCGCGTTTGACTACGGCAACAACATTCGCAAGCAGGCGCTCGATGCCGGGTGTAAAGGCGCGTTTGACATTCCCGGTTTCGTTCCCGAGTACATTCGTCCGCTCTTTTGCGAAGGGAAAGGGCCCTTTCGCTGGGTCGCGCTTTCCGGCGACGCCGATGACATCCGCAAGACTGACGATCTCGCGCTGGAGCTGTTTCCTGATGATCGCACGTTGAATCGCTGGTTGCGTCTCGCGCGCGATCGCGTGCATTTCCAGGGTTTGCCTGCGCGCATCTGCTGGCTTGGTTACGGCGAACGCGCCGAGATGGGCGAAGCGATCAACGATCTCGTGAAGCGTGGCGATCTGCAGGCGCCGATCGCGATCGGGCGCGATCATCTCGATACCGGTTCGGTCGCCTCGCCTTTTCGCGAGACTGAAAACATGAAAGACGGATCGGACGCGGTTGCCGATTGGCCCATACTGAACGCTTTGCTGAACACTGCGAGCGGCGCGAGCTGGATTTCGTTTCATCACGGCGGCGGTGTCGGCATCGGCTATTCGTTGCACGCGGGACAGGTGTCGGTCGCGGATGGGACGGACGAAGCAGCGAAGCGTTTGAATCGTGTGCTGACTAACGATCCCGGTCTGGGCGTCGCGCGCCACGTCGACGCCGGCTACGAGGAAGCAGAAAAGACCGCGCGAGAAAAGCAGATCAACATTCCTCTTTTATGCGAATAGTTACTCGACTCTCGGTCGTTGCCGTCGTCACGTCGTTTGTGTCTTCATCCCTTTCCGCTAACACCCGCGTTGAGATAGGATGCCACGTTGCTCAACTTTGCGATTGACATGGCCCGCGAAGCCGGTAAGCTGCTGATGCAGCATCTCGGGGCGGCCAAGGTTTCCTACAAAGGCGATATCGAGCTTGTTACCGAAGCCGATCTGGCGTCGGAAAAGTTGATCGTCGAGAAGATTCGGTCGTACCACCCGCAGCACGGAATTCTGGCGGAAGAATCCGGCGAAGCGATTTTGATAGCCGGCAAGCGCAGCGAGTGGAAGTGGATTATCGATCCGCTCGACGGTACGACGAACTACGCGCACGGTTATCCGTGTTTCTGCGTCTCGATCGCGCTCGAGTATGCGGGCGTGCTGGAGATCGGTGTTGTTTACGATCCCATACGCGACGAGATGTTTGCCGCCGAACGTGGCAACGGCGCGACGCTCAACGATCGCAAGATTCGCGTGTCGTCAGTTGATGAGCTCAACAAAGCGCTGGTCTGTACCGGTTTTCCTTACAACGTGCGCGAACGCCCAAACTTCACGCGCGACTTCGCAAACTTCACGATGGCGGCACAGGCGGTCAGACGCGACGGTTCCGCGGCGATCGATCTCGCTTACGTTGCGTGTGGCAGGTTTGACGGCTTTTGGGAAGATGGTCTGAGTCCGTGGGACATCGCGGCCGGAGCATTGTTGATCGAGGAAGCGCGCGGCAGGCTTTCAAACTTCGATAATCAGCCGTTGAGTATTTACAATCCGAAAGTTGTGGCGACTAACGGCCTGGTCCACGAGGACATGCTGCGGGTGCTCAGGTACGGCGTTTAGAAAGGGATTTAAAAAAACTAAAGCGCGGATTCGATCACCTTCGCGAGCCGCTCGCTCTCGCGTCTTGCGAACGCACGTGTCTCCTGGTCAGGCGGTGGTTCGGGATGATAAAGCTGGTGATACGTCACGACTACCTTGCCCAATCGCGGCAGACGCCAGCCGCGTGGCCAAATACGATTCCCACCCTTAATCGTCACCGGCAATATCGGCACGTTTGCTTCCAGCGCCAGCCGCACCGCGCCGGCCTTGAATTTCTCCAGGTCACCGGTTGAGTTGCTGCGTCCGCCTTCCGGGAAAATCACAACCACGCCGCCTTCACGTAGCCACTGAAGCGAACGCCGGATCGGGGCCGGGTCGCTACCTTCAAGTGCGAGCGGCCACGCACCGAACCACGTGAGACACAGGCCGACGACGGGCCAGCGAAACGCGGCGCTCCAGGCGAGATAACGGATGGGCCGTTTGATCTTCAGCGAGAGCCAGAACGGATCGATGTAGGTCTGATGGTTTGCCGCGACGACGACGCCGCCGGTTGCAGGAATATTTTCGACACCGACAAACTCGATCTTCCAGAGCACACGGCTGGTCATAGCGACAACCGGCCGCACTAATTCGAGCGCCCACTGCGGAAACATCGCCCGCGTGCCTGCTCGGAAAGGCGACGTGTCCTTCGCGGACAATGTGTCAGTGTTATTCAAATCGTCTGAGTTCAACGGGAAGAGTCTACAACGGCCACTGTTTGTCCACGAACTCGACGTGAATTCGTGCGACGCCGTCTGCGCCGGTCGAGCGCGCTCGAATGGCGGCGTAGGCCGTTGTTCGATACTGGTCGCTCGTCAGTCGAATAAACCGTCCGACGGGAACTTCGAGTGCGGTAAAGATCGTCGCGCCCCGCGCACTGATGTTCTCCGTGACGGTTTGTTCACTCGCGGCGATTGCTCCGGTCGGGTCCATTACTTCCATGCACATATCCACCGCCATGTGGTGCCGCGTGTGTTCCCGTTCGTCAACTGAGCGAGATCGCGACGTTTCATCAATGTCGGGAAGATTTTCAGGAGCACCGAACGTAATCTCATAACGCTTCCACGGCTGAGTCTCGTAACTCGCCGGCGCGCGTTTACCGATGAAGGCGACGCCGACGGCAAACCGGAGTCCTTTGTCGGTGTTCTTGCTTTGGAGGTGCCGCACGATCGCCCAGATTCTATATTGGTCCTCGACGTGATCAAACACGCGCAGTTGGCGCGGCATCGGGATCGTCATGTGCAGCAGCCGGCCTCGTTCGGTAGGCCGCGTCAACGTGAACGCCGCGCCGAACGGGGTCACGTTCGTCAATCTGGTCATCTCGGTCCATTCGAAGTCAGTTCCTTCGCGACAGTGAATTCTGACCGGCAAATGTAATGCAAGCCGTTCTCGAATGCGGTTTTGATTCCTGTTTTCGGCCATGTGGGAGACTCGCCAAAACAGTTAAAAAAGGCTAAAATATGGGCACTTTAATGATGAATCACCCTCGTTCTTCTGCCTCAAAAACCGAAACGCCAAAAAGACTCGCGGATTGTACTGAAAAGGGTATTAGATGGAAACAACTTCTGACCGGAATCACATAAATATTGAAGACGAGATGCGGCGTTCGTATCTCGACTACGCCATGTCGGTGATCATCGGCCGCGCCTTGCCGGACGTCCGCGATGGCTTGAAGCCCGTGCACCGGCGTGTGCTCTGGGCGATGCACGAGCTCGGCAATACTTACAACAAGGCATACAAGAAAAGCGCGCGCATCGTCGGCGACGTGATCGGTAAGTATCACCCGCATGGCGACATGCCGGTCTACGACACGATCGTTCGTTTGGCCCAGGACTTCTCGATGCGTTATCCGCTCGTTGACGGTCAGGGAAATTTCGGCTCAGTCGATGGTGATGCGGCGGCGGCGATGCGTTACACCGAAATCCGCATGGCGCGTTTGGCCAACGAACTGCTCGCGGACATTGAAAAAGAAACAGTTACTTTCCAACCAAACTATGACGAGTCGTTAAGCGAACCGACAGTTTTACCGACGCGCGTGCCGAACCTGCTCATCAACGGTTCTGACGGTATCGCGGTCGGCATGGCGACGAAGATTCCACCGCACAACCTGACCGAGATCGTCGCCGCAACTCTTGCATTGCTGAAAGATCCGGAGCTGAAGGTCGAAGATCTGACCAAGATCGTTACCGGTCCGGATTTTCCGACCGGCGGCTTCATCTACGGGCGCGAAGAAATAAGAAAGTCGTACATCGACGGCCGCGGTGTCTTGCAGTTGCGCGCGCGCGCCGGCATCGATCGCATTGGACGCGGCGCGCAGGAACGCGACGCGATCGTGATCACTGAGATCCCGTTCCAGGTCAACAAAGCACGTTTGCTCGAGCGCATCGCCGAACTCGTCAACGAGAAGAAGCTCGACGGGATTTCCGATCTGCGCGATGAATCGGATCGCACCGGCATGCGCATCGTAGTCGAGTTGAAACGCGACGCGGTGCCGCAAGTCGTTCTCAACAAGCTCTACAAACTCACGCCCATGCAGTCGTCGTTCGGCGTCATCAATCTGGCGATCGTCAACGGCCAGCCGCGCGTGCTCAACCTCAAGCAGATGCTCGAGGCGTTCATCGAGTTTCGCCGCGAGGTCGTGCGCAAGCGCACGGAATACGAGTTGCGCAAAGCACGAGCGCGAGCGCACATCCTCGAAGGACTCACGAAAGCGATCGACGCGCTCGATTACATCATCACGCTCATTCGCAACTCGCGTTCGGTCGACGAAGCCCGCCAGTGGTTGCAGGGACAACTGAAAACGACGAGCGAAGTGAAAACGTGGAAAGGTGTTCCGTCTGACGTCCAGCTCAAGACATACCTCGCACGGATGCAGAAGACGATGGAAACCCTGGCGTTCTCCGAGCTTCAGGCGCAGGCGATTCTCGATTTGCAGTTGCGCCGAATTTCCGCACTCGAACGGCAAAAGATCATCGACGAGTATGAAGGCGTCATCAAACTCATCGCCGAGCTCGAAGAGATTCTCAGTAACGAACGATCCCTGCGACGCGTGATTGGCAAGGAGCTCGAAGAGGTCAGGAAGGAGTTTGGTGACGAACGTCGCACCGAGATCGTCGATGAAGGCGTCGAGCTCTCAATCGAAGATCTGATTGCCGACGAAGACGTGGCGATCACCGTCACTAACAGCGGCTACATTAAACGTACGCCGATCACGACGTACCAGCGACAGGGACGCGGCGGCAAGGGCCGCTTCGGCGCGGCGGCGAAGAACGGCGACTTCGTCGAACATCTCTTCATCGCGTCGACCCATGCCTACCTGATGATCTTCACGGACGACGGCATGGTCTACAAGATCAAAGTTCACGAAGTGCCGGACGCGGCTGCGTCAGCGCGCGGCAAGGCAGTCGTGAATCTCATCAACATCCCGAGCGATCGAAGACTCGCGGGCGTCGTTCCCGTACGCGAGTTTGCCGAAGGCCGTTACGTCGTGATGGTCACGCGCAAGGGCGTGATTAAAAAGACGTCGCTGGCTGATTTTCAGAACATTCGCAGCAATGGCATCATCGCCATCAATATCGACGACGGCGACCGGTTGCTCGACGTCGTGCTGACCGACGGCACCAAGCGCATCTTCATTGCTACGCACAATGGTCTTGCGATTCGTTTTGACGAAAAGAACGCCCGACCGATGGGCCGCGCCACGCGCGGCACGCGTGGCATCGAGTTGCGTCAGGATGACTTCGTCGTTTCCGTCTGCCCCGTCTCGGCTGAAGACAAAGAAC
>DASUOZ010000473.1:0-5581 GCA_036276375.1 Pyrinomonadaceae bacterium
GAGTAGGTTCGTTTGTCGTTCGGAACGAACAGAATCAAACGTCGCAACGTCCGGCTCTCGTTCGAGTCTTTGCCGCTGAACAACAACTCCTGATAACCATCCTCGTCGGCGTCGACCAGTTCGGCGCTCCAGTTTGCGTGCGTGAACCCGGTGCTGTCGAGCCGGCCTTTAGCGCTGACCGTGTACTTCCCGGCACGTTTCTCAAGCAGAACAAAACTGCTCGTGCCGGCTTTGCGCTGATTGTTCACAGCGACAATCGCCGGACCAGCGTCTGTCTCAACGATCTCCAGGGGACCGAGCGACCCGCGAATGTGTTTGGCCGCAATCTTCCGCGCCTGCTCGAGTGACAACGAGGGTGACGATTCATTCGCCGGCGCGGGCGCAACGCGCATTTCCTCGGCCGAGGGAAGCGAAGGGATCTCAGTTTTGCGGAACGTCGCGGGCGTCATTTGCACTTGCGACGCGGCGACCGGCAGCGCCTCTCTGGGCAGGCGAACTTCAGGCGCACTTTGGCCCGTGTAACCCCACGCCAGCAACGCTCCAAACGTCGTCACTAAAAACGCGGGCGCACCGACGCGAAACAGAATGCCGCGCCCGGCATCTGCCGCGGCAACCATCGCCGAGAGCGGTTCCATATCGGGCAACGTGCGTTCGGGTTGCGTGATGCTGCGTTCCAACAGTGCTTTCGCAATCGCCGCCGTGCGCGGACGATCGTCAGGGCGTTTCGCGAGCAACGTGTGAACCGCCAATGCGAGCGGACGCCCGATGTCCGGCCGCAACTTCGGCAACGGCGGTGCGGGTGCTGTGGCCTGTTTGATCAGTAACGCCGATTGCAGTGGGTCGACAAACGGCGGACGGCCCGCGAGCATTTCGTACAACAACACACCGAGACTGTAGAGATCGCTGCGCGCGCCGACGCGCTGGCCCAAACACTGTTCCGGCGACATGTAGCGCGGCGTGCCGATCAACTGGCCCGAACCAGTGCTGGCGCACGTCGCCGTTGATTCCGCTGACGACGCGAGCACTTTCGCGACGCCGAAGTCCAGCACGCAAACACCGCGTGGTCCAAGCAGGATGTTTGAAGGTTTCAGATCGCGATGAACGATGCCCAGTCGATGTGCTTCTTCGAGGACGTCGCAGATCTGCGTGGCGATTCCGATGGCGCGACTGGGAGTGAATCTTCCTTCGCGTGCGAGCACTTGCGAGAGAGTTTCTCCTTCGACGAATTCCATCACGATGAAGTGACGGCCATCAGGCAGATTCCCCGCGTCGAAGATCATTGCGGCGTGTTGATGGCGCAGCTTCGCCATCGTGCGCGCTTCGCGCAGAAACCTTTCCGCGACGTCGGCATCGCCGGCGAACTCGCGTCTGATGATCTTCACTGCTACCGGACGTTCGAGTCCCAGGTGAGTGGCGAGATAGACAGTGCCCATGCCGCCGGTCCCGATTTCGCGTTCGATTCGGAACCTGCCCGCGATAAATTGGGGGACATCCATATCTGACCTTCTTTCGGGTGAAAGGCCGTCCAGGGCTACGACTAAGTTTTGACTTGGGCTGGGGGAAGAGACCGACCGCGCCGTCGGTGGCGCTAGTTTAGCACCCTTGTCCAGCTATTTATCAAGTCCCGGATGCATGCCCGGAACGTTGGGGATCCAAAACACCTGTCCGTTGACTTCTACGCTGCGGAGCCCACGCTTGGGCAGGTCTTTCTGTTTCAGTCCGAGAAAGGTGAAATGCGGCAAGTCGCTGAGCACGGTTTGGAACCAACCATGCTTTGCCATGATCTCGCGTATGCGCGGGTTCTCGAATTCGTTGACGTCAAACGCCAGCATAGCGATGTGTTGGGATGTGCCAGGGGCGGCGATCGAGTAGAGAATGGATTTTGATAAGTCTTTGCTGAAATAGATTCCGTCTTTTTCGAGCTCGAGCACTTCGGCGATCTGCTGCAACAGCGGCAGCGCGCGCAAGCGGTTCACATCGTCAGCGGTGAGACGCCCTTGCTCGAGCCAGTAGTCGAGTGCGGGATGAAAACGTGAATTCCAGAGACGAACGCTGTCTTCGTAGTTGCGACGCGCTGCTTCGGCGCCGTCGCGCGGTGTGATATCGAGACCTTCCTTTTGTGCGTCTTCGCGTGCTTTGAGCAGACGTTTTAACGCTTCGGGCTGAAGTTCGATGGTGTCGTAAGCAATGTATTCGGCTTTGAATCCGGCGTAGTCCTGAAACTCTGTTACCTGTTCTTCAGTCGTGAACACACAAACGGGTGGCGGCTTTACCTTCTTATGCGCGACGAAAACAGCACCGTATTCTTCCAGAATGCGCCGGGCGACGGGATTGGCAGATGGACAGACGTGGTCGAGGTTTAACTTGCGCTTTTTGAGGGCCTTCGTGAGTGCATCGTAAAAGGGAACAGGCTCGGTGGACTCTTTTAATTCCCTAATAGTGTTTACAGGTATCTGCTGTGTTGACATGTTCTCCAGTGCCGGTGTTGCCGCGCCTACAACACTGCGACAGATCAGAATAACAACGAGACTGCTTATGAGTTTTGCGCTGCACACATAAAAGCGAGTTCTCAAATGACCGCTCCCAAAAGCGAAGGAGATGATAAGTGTCCGCATTTCGCGCGGTCAACAGTGGCACTCCCGATATGTGGTAACCTCAGTTCAGGATTTCTTATGAAAAAAGCAGGTTTGTTTATGGAATTGGTCTCGACCTATCGTAAGCACGGGTGGGAATTGCGCGGCGTGCTGCTCCAACCTGCGACGCATGCGGAGCTCAATAGTGACGAAGCGACCTTGCTCAACAACGTTCCCGTTCGCGAAGCATTGTTTGACGCACTCTGGTTTTCCCGTCCGTCGCATAACCAGCGCGAGGCATGGGAACTACGTTTGTTGGGACAAACTCCGTACTCGCTTTTTGAAACGTTTGAAGCGGATGAAACTGAGGAACAGCGCGAGGATGTCAAACAGGAAATGGAGGCGCGGATGCGCGACTACGCCTCCGAGCCACAAAAAAGCACAAGAGGCACAAAGGGTTTGTAAACACTTATGTGCCTCTTGTGCTTTCTTGTGGCTCGGAATGCGGTTACTGCTTGCCCATCTTCACGGGGATTTCCAATTCTTCTTCACCACGCACGACCTTGATGTTCACCGTGCTGTAAGGCACCGCCCGGCGCACGCGCATCAGGAATTCATCCGTCGTCCGGATCGGCACGTCGTCAAACGCAATCACCACGTCGCCTTCCTTGATCCCCGCAATGTCCGCCGGACGGCTGCGCAGTAACGAATTGAGCTTCACACCGTAAATGTTTTTACCCGGCACCTGCACGCGCTCGGCATCGCCGTCTTCATATCCAAACTGCGCGCGACCCTCGGGACGTTTCTCAAAGTCGCGGCTCAACCGCCTGAAATCGTCCTGCGAAATCGTCGTGAGTTGCGTCTTCTTTTTCTCGCCGTCGCGGATGTATTCGATGTCGACTGTCTTGCCGATCGGCGTGCGCTCCATCAACTCACCCATCTGATCTTCGTCACGCACTTCCTGCCCGTCGAACTTCGTGATGATGTCGCCACCAACCAAACCCGCTTTGTCAGCCGGGCCGCCGGGCGCATCAACAGAACCAAAAGTGACGCCGTTGTCCGTCGTATCCCAGCCGTCGACGCCTACATACGATCTCACGACCGCTGTCCGCATCACACTACCGCCGACACTGTTTCGAATCGGATTGATAATGGCGGTAAACGCCGCGGCTCCGACGAAAAAGACGAGCAAACCGACAAAGACCCAGGTCATGCCGCTCATTCTTCGTCGTTTTCGCGGACCGGCCAGCGGGGCGCTTGCGGAAGCTACATTGCCGCCGGCAAACTGGCCGGCATCGCCAAAACTCGTGCCGAGACGAAATCCGCAGTTGCGGCAGAACCGTAATTCTGACGGCATCGGCGAGTGGCAGTTGGAGCAGGTGACCATCGTGGGGCCTGACGATAACGGAATTTCCGGATTTTGCGACATAACCAACGTTATCCTTTGGGTTTAGGTGAAGGATATACGACGATTTTCCATACGCCAAATAATCTTCAGGAGTTTCGGCCACTTGCACTGGCACACCGACTGCTCGCATTCTATGTCCAAACGGAGGACCAGCAAACGTGGAAATAACCAAAGCGCTCGCCGCATTACAGCCCCTTTACGGTAAAGACAACGTTGAGATCATTACGACGGACGGGCGGCGAGTGAGGGGAACAGTGCGGAGCATGAAAACCACTCAGGCCCTGACGACTCCCAGCGTCAAGATTCAATGTGCCGACGGCCAGGTCGTAAAGATACCCTTCCCGACTATAGCCGAAATCAAAGACCATAACGCCGTCGCCGGCGGATAATCCGCATATTTCGCGTTTCGCGTTTCGCGTTTCTTCGCGTATATTACGCCGTTCTATGCCCTCTCCTTTTATGATCGACGACTTTGGAGATCGCATTGCCACGGTGTGGTCTGAGCTGCGCCCCGCCACCCGCGGCTTAGTCGAACGCGCGCTGCAAGCAGCCGCGACCGGCGCTCAGACAACGCGAAACCCTCATTACGACGCTCGCGCCGATTTGGAATTGAGCCGCTTTCTCGCCGCTCTCGACGCTCGCGCCGCGGAAAAAACCGAGAGACTCGACGCAGAAACAGGCGGCAAACTCAGATCCATAGCCGACACGTGCGCCAGTGTGCTGCAGGAGCAGACTGAGTCGGCCGAAGTATTTACCCAACTCGTCAAACGCGCGGAAACGCAAAAGGATTACAGCCGCATCGACACTCTTGCCGACGCGCTCACGACGCGTTTTCCGCCGAGTGAAATCTGCGAGTTGGCGCGTTCCGAAGATGTGATCGTGCGGGAGCTGGCAAACGAAGCACTCGCGCGTTGTCCGGTATCGGTGTTGTCAGCCTTGCTGAATGATCCGGTTGACGCGGAAACAGCGCGTTACGCACTGCGCCGGCAGGTAGCCGAGTATGGCGCGGAAGAAGCGCGGCGAATTTTGAGCGTTCTCGATCAGGAAGAGGTGTGATTGCCGGCGAGGCGCCGCAGCTTTTCGACGACCTGATCGATTAACCAGTTTGGCGTTGACGCGCCGGCAGTGACACCCACCTTTTCCACGCCCTTCAAATCGTCAGGGTTAATCTCAGCCGGCGTCTCAATTAAAAAACTTTTCGCACACTGTTCCTGGCACACCGCCAGGAGCTTGACGCTGTTCGAAGAGTGGCGCCCACCAATGACGTAAAACGCATCCACCTGTCCGGCAAGTGCGCGCGCGGCGTCCTGCCGATCGCGAGTGGCGGAGCAGATCGTGTTGACCACTTGCGGCTCGGTGTCGGCTTTTTCGCGGACGGCTTCCGCGACCTCCAAGAAAGTTTGAAGTTTAATGGTTGTTTGTGAAACGACGAGGGGTGAACGAAGCACCGGCAACGATGCGACTTCCGCCGCGTCGCGCACGACGTAAGTGTTGTCCGGAGCATAACCAACCACGCCGATCATTTCCGGATGATCGGGATTTCCCGCCACGACGACGTCACGTCCCTGCCGCGCGGCACGTTCTGCCAGATGCTGCACGC
>DASUOZ010000474.1:0-7037 GCA_036276375.1 Pyrinomonadaceae bacterium
CGCGCAGGTTCGGCAGTTCATCGCTGTTAACCGGCTTAACCATGTGCGCAGTCACCATGAACATCAGTTCCGTTTCTTTCTTCTCGAAAGACTTCGATTTGAAGAGCGCACCGATGACGGGAATGTCACTGACGATCGGAATTCTCGACAGGGTCTTGGTTTCAGTGTTGTCGAGCAGACCGGCCAACGCGAACGACTGACCATCACGCAGTTCCACGCCGGTCTTCGCACGGCGAGTTCTCAAAGCAGGAACGACGAAGCCGTTGAAGCGGACGCCGTTGGTGAAATCGATCGTGGAAACTTCCGGTTCGAGTTCGAGACGGATGTGATCTTCGTCGATGATCGTCGGTTTGAAATTCAGGCGCACACCATATTCTTTCCACACGATCGTGATCGCACCGTTGCTGCCGCCGAGGTTCTGAATCACCGGCACCGGGAATTCACCGCCGGCGAGGAAACTCGCCTGCGCGCCGTTCATCGCGATCAGGTTTGGTTCGGCCAACTCGCGGAAGGCGCCTTCCTGACGGAGGAGCTTGAGCATCGCCAGGGTGTTGATTGAGCGATTGAAGAGCAACACGTTGAGTGCTGGTTGCAGCAACGCCGTGACGTCGCCGACTGTCGTCTCGCCGATCGTGCTCGGACCACCGCCGCTGTTGGTGTAGCCGCCGGTTTGACCGCCGGTCATGAAAGAGGTGCCGTAATCGCGCAACTTGGTGCGATTAACTTCCGCCACCCGAACCTGAAGTTGAACCTGCGTGGCGCCCGAAACCGGCGACGTCAGCATGTTCACGACCTTGAAGTTCGCGGCTTCGACCACGCTCTGAACTTGCGCAGACGTCGTGGCATTCGCGACGCTGCCTGAGATCACGACCGAACCGTTCGCCTGGCTGAGACGAATGTCTTCCTTCGGAAACAGCGCGCGGATCTGCGAATCGATCAGTGAAAGGTTGGCACGAACGTAAACGTCAAACACCAGGAACTGACCACCGGTCTGTTCCCAGGCGATAAAGTTGACCTGACCAAACGCCTTGCCGTTGACGAGCACCTGATCGGGCGTCACGAGCACAGCTTCAGCGATTTCGGGATTCGAAACCGAGAACCGTCCTACCGGCCTGTCGAAATTGATTACGCGCGACTGGCCGACGAGAACGTTGACGGCGACGGCTTCTTTGGTTTGACCGAAGGACGCCTTATAGGAAGTTTCCTGGGCGCTCGCGATGGAGTTAGCAAAGATTGTTATCAACGCCGCCAGCAAGAGGCTCACTCGGCGCGAAATTGGGGAACGGCTCTGCATGATTCTGTGCTCCTTTGTTTCTAGCGATCGTCAAAGCGATCAACTTCAAGTAATTAAGTTTGTTGACTGAGTGATCTATGGAAACTCGACACTGCGCTTCTTCGCGCCTTCGATCATTTCCACTGACGCACGCGGTGTGGGTTGAGGAGCTGCGGGGGCGGCTGCCGGTTTCGCCACTGGCGCCGATCGACGTACCGGTTTGTTCTCTTTCGGTTGCTCACTCTTCAGTGAACCGGGTTCGGGAGCCTGCGTGGCGGTTTCGCCGCTCAGCAAGCTGCGCTTGTTAACGCCCGGTGTCTGCTGGTCGCCCTGGTCGATCTGGTTACGCATGACGAGTTGCAAACGGCCTTCGCTCGAGGCCAGCGCGAGTTTCTCGGCTTGTTCGGGCGTGACCTGAAGCGTTACGGCCTTGACACTGTTTGCTTCGCGTTCATCCTTCGGCTTGTCGATGTTCTGACCGTTGGCCAGGACCTTGATGTTCTGCAACACGATCTTCGAGATCGGATCCTGGTTGCCGGAACCTTCGCGGGGATCGATCACGACCACCACGTCGACCAACGTTCCCGGCATGATGAAGCCGGAGATGCCTGCCGCGTCGTCAACCTTCACGGTCATCGCGCGATAGCCTTCAGGAATCACGGCCGACAAACCGGCCGCCGTTCCTTCCGGCGCCAGTCTCGCTTCAGTGATCGGTTCGCGAGCGGCGATGTTCACCACTGCGACGCGGCCGGCGAGTTTCTCAGGCGAGTCGAAAGCTCCGTCCGGCGTTGATTCCTTGGGAAACTGGACCACCATGATCTGCTCAGAAATGATCTTGCTGCCGAGCGGGATCGCAACCTTCGCCACGGCAACCTTGGTCAGGTTATTCGTGTAAGCCTGCGCTCTCGACAAGTACTTGCTTACTGTCACGGCAGCGAGCACTCCGAAAATGAGTGCCCCTACCAGGACTATGAAGAAACGTTTGTTTCGCATGGGAATCAACTCTCCGTTCTGCCAGGTCAGAGCCTGGTTGTTGGCCGCTTGTTATGGGTGAAAGATCGCGATTGCGATGATGGCGCCGATGGTGATCGCCGCACCGTACGGAATCGTCAGGCGGCGATCAGCAGGCACGCTGAATTTAGGCATCTGCCAACCGGGCAGTAAGCCGACGAGAATCTGAAGCACGCGATGCATGGTGGTCACGAACACTCCCGAACGCAGAGTCGTCACCAGAGCCAGCAAGCCACCAGTCAGCACCACTATTACAAAAGTCGGAAGCACGAGATGAGCACCGATCACAGATCCGATCGCGGCGAACAGTTTGACGTCGCCGGCGCCCATTGCTCCGAAGATGTGCAAGATGAACATTAAGATAAAGGCGAGAACACATCCGCCGAGGCTGCTTAGAGCACCCGCGACGCCACCAAGAACAAAGTTCAAAGTGATTCCACTAATCAGAGTGGCCAACACGAATGGATTCGGAATACGGCGATACCGCACGTCGTGATAAATGATCAGCACGGCGAGCGGGACCAGGAAGAATTCAAAAACTGTAGCGGTAGGACTCAGCATAACGTTTCGGGGGGCAATCTTTTCGGGGTATAGCAGAAAGGTGGCGGCGCACCTGTGGAGATCGAAGCTTCACAAGGCGCGCCACCCGGCAATGGCAGCTCACTCCTTAGAGTTCACTGGATGAAACCTGCCAGCGTTTCGATCCTGGCCGCGATTCGCTCATTCAGGAGTGTGAATGCGGCCACCGTTGCCGCCACGATAAGGGCGGCAACGACGGCGTACTCGGATAGCTCAAGTCCGGTTTCGTCTTTGAAGAATTTCATCAACATGACCATTTTCTGGTTAGACGGAAGTGGAACCCTCGAGTGCGCCGTCAGCAACCAACAGCGCTAGTGCCGCTGCCGGTGTGGCTCGTGCGGCAATTAGTTACCGATCGTTTCCGCGAGCGAGTTGATGCGGGCGCCGATGTTCTCGCCCAACAGCGTAAAGGCGGCGACGCAAGCCAACGCGATAAGCGCTGCGGCCACTGCGTACTCGGAAAGTTCCAGACCGGTTTCATCACTGAAAAATCTCTTAATCATTTTGTTGCTCCTTTTGGATTCGATTAGGCGTTGTTGCTTGGAGAGCCGGCAAACGTGACGTTAGCCTCGGAAGGATCTGCACCGCGCGACCTTATCTTCGCTGGAGAAAGTTGAACCGCTGTGGCCGTACGGCGGCCAAAGCCGTTGATTCCACTTAGAACAGCACTCGACAAGGTAAGCAGGAGCAATAGCACTGAGTTGTCCTTGATTCCCGCCGTCTGGATGCTGACGAGCATCGCCAGTGCCAGGAAGGGAGAAAGGACAACGAGCATTACCGCTGATGCCAGGTTTGTCGTGGTGTTAGCCTTCATTAGGTTTGTCTGCTCGACTAGTGATGCGATGCGTGTTGCCTCGCGACGAACAGGACATTTACAACCGGTGTGCCAGTGGTCCAATCGCGGTTTTGCTTGGTTTGTGAGGTGAGTTTGTAGCCTGCGGTTGACAACTGCGGTTGGCCCAGCAGCGGTGAGAGCGCTGCTTCATGACGATAAAGCGTTGAGTTCTTTGGCGATCGGGAGTTGTCGCCCGCGGTTGACAACGTGGGTATGCGGAAGAGTCTCTGGTTAACAGAAAAGCCATCCACAGCTTACTCAGACTTCTGTGTAATCTGTGGATGGCTTTAAAGCGAAGGCTTAGGCGCGGTACTGCATGCCGGGCTCGGTGTCTTCCTGGAGAAAATCGCCGATGTCGATTGCGAGGCGCTTGAGTTTTTTGTAGAGGGTTTGTCGAGAACCAAGGCCTAAGGCCTCGCTGGCTTTGGCGACGTTGCAGTCGTGACGCTTCAGGGCGTCGGTGATGACTCTGCGTTCGTAATCGTCGAGCAGATCGTCGAGCCGCTCCGCCTGGGTTTGCGCGGCGCCTTGCGGGCGAATGCGTGAACTGATGTTCTCCGGCCGGATGTAATCGTCGTCCTCGGCGTAAAGCACGAGGCGTTCGATCTCTGCCGCGAGCTCGCGAATGTTTCCGGGCCAGGAGTAAGCCTCCAGAATCCGGATCGCCTCCGCGGTGATTCCAGAAATGTGCCGCTCGTTCTTACGGGCGTAGTGACTGACGAAATGTGAGATCAGAGTCGACACATCTTCGGGCCGTTCTCGCAAGGGCGGCACTTTCAGCGTCAACGTGGCGATGCGATAGTACAAGTCCTCGCGAAACAGTTTCTCTCTCACGAGCTCTTCGAGATCCTTGTGGGTCGCCGCGATCACGCGCACGTTTACTTTGCGCGGCGCGCGTTCGCCCAGCGTGTGGATCTCTCCTTCCTGTAAGAAGCGCAACAACTTGGGCTGAAGCGAAAGCGGCAGGTCGCCGATCTCGTCGAGAAACAGTGTGCCGTTTTCCGCGGAACGGATTAATCCGGCCTGGTCCTGCATCGCGCCGGTGAACGTGCCGCGCCGGTGTCCAAACAACATACTCTCGATCAGTTCCGCGGGAACTGCCGAACAGTTAAACGGAATGAACTCGCTTTCCGAGCGCCGGCTAAGACGATGGATGGCCCGCGCGATCAGCTCTTTGCCACTGCCTGATTCGCCCGTGACCAGAATCGTGGAGCTGGAATCCTTGATGCGCTCAACGTTGCGCGCAACTTCCGCCATCGCGCGACTGCTGAACACCATTCCCGGTAACGAACTGACCGACGGCAGTGCCGCCTTTGGTCCACACGCCGGCGGCGTCCCGGAAGTTTGATGTGCATGGGCCAGGTGGGCCACATCGCCGAGCGCGTTCAGATCTTTGGCCTGTTGCGCCGACAATGGACGAACGCAACGACCGTAAAGTGCGGCGCCCTCTCGTGTACCGGCCGGCGCCGCCAGCAACAGACAGATCGCCTGGTCGCCCTCTTGCGCCGGTTGCGGCCGTCCTTTGCTACTGAACAGTTCGCCAACGGTGCCTTCCGCGATCGCGATCTCGTTTTCTTCCAGTCCTTCGGCCCATCGCAGAGTCGGCTTACCGGAATCTGACGTCGCCCAGATCGACAGCCCATACGTGGGAGCAGTCGCTTCCACCATCAAGCTCATCTTGATCATGACTTCGTAGAGCAGAGCGGGGCCACCGCTTGCTGCTTCGCAAACGGCTCGAACGATCGAACTAATCGGTAACTGGGCAGAATCCTGGGATTCAGGCATCTACAACTTCCGTGTTTGTTTCAATTGCGTGAGAGGAAAGCCGCGGGCAAGAGCCGCACTGTTGGAGTCTAGTTACCCAGGGCCAATGCTGTCAACAATATTTAAACCCAAAATGCCGCAGAAAACGGCGGGATTTCCGTTCGCTACTTGTTCGCCCAAAAACCACCTTAAGCGCGCTTAGTTCAAGTAAATGTTGAACTTACGCGCGTCAAGCGTTGTCCAGAAAAATCTTTACACCTTTTAAGCGCTGGTGCTACATTCCGCGAATATTGCCGCTAAGTCATTGAGCGGCAAGAAATTGACAGGCCGCAAAGCACATTTAGTTGGGGCTCAGGAACCCGGTGCACCAGCTATCTTGTGGGGTAACTCTCAAAATCTGGGTTAAGCAGTCTCTTAATTTTTTAAGGATGTCTATTCACTTCGGAACATCTGGCTGGCGAGCCGTCATAGCTGATGAGTTCACCTTTGCCGCTGTAGGCAGGGTGACGGAGGCTATCTGCGAGCAGTTCGCCAATGAAGCCGGACGGCCGGTCGTCGTCGCGCACGACACTCGCTTCCTCGGTGAAGAGTTTGCGGCTGAATGCGCCGAAATCGTTGTGGCACAAGGATTTGAAGCACTGCTTTGCGACGGGCCAACGCCCACGCCGACAGTTTCGCACGCGATTCGTTCGAATCAAGCGGTCTGCGGCATCAATTTCACGGCGTCGCACAATCCGCCGGAATACAGCGGAATGAAGGTCTCGACGGCCGACGGAGCACCGGCGCTTCCGGCAGTCACGAGCAAAATCGAGGAATTGCTGGGAAATCCGGTTGAAAACCGGCCAAGAAGCACCGGCCAGACGAGTTCAAAGAGTTTCGATCCGCGCGATGCGTATCTTGCTGACCTCGAACAGAAAGTCAGGTTTGACCTGATCAGCGCGGCAGGCGGACGTTACGCGTACGACCCGCTTTGGGGAACCGGCCGCGGCTATCTCGACGAACTTCTGCGGCGCCACGGTCTCGGCGTAACGACGATTCATAATTGGCGTGACGTGCTGTTTGGCGGCCGTGCACCGGAACCGGAAGCCAGCCATTTGCAGGAGTTACGCGAACTTGTCCTGGCTGACAAGTGCGTGCTGGGACTGGCGACTGACGGCGATGGGGATCGGTTCGGTGTGATTGATGCAAACGGTCAGTTCATCACACCAAACCAGCTTATCGCCATCCTGTTTGATTATCTGGCAGAGTCGAGACAGTGGGATGGAGGCGTCGCCCGCTCGGTGGCCACGTCTCACCTTGTAGATCGCGTCGCGAAATCTCATGGGTTACCGGTTTATGAAACACCCGTCGGTTTCAAATACATCGGAGAACTAATCAATGAGGACAAGATTATCCTCGGCGGCGAAGAGTCGGCCGGGTTATCGATCAAAGGTCACTATCCGGAGAAAGATGGCCTCCTTGCGTGTCTCCTGGCAGCGGAGGCAGTCGCGGCGCGGGGTGCGTCCCTGACGGAACAACTGGAAAAGTTGTTTGCGACTATCGGACGCCTCGAGTCGGGCCGAATCGGCGTGCAGC
>DASUOZ010000475.1:0-3068 GCA_036276375.1 Pyrinomonadaceae bacterium
TCGCTCTGCAAATCCCTCGTCAACCAGCGCCCAGTTTCCCAGTCCGGCTTCCGGCGAGCTCAGCCCAGTCACCCGGGCCAATTCGCCGCGCGGCGTCATGCCGGCTCCGGCGAGATAAGCACGCGCGATCTCTCGCAAAGCCGCTTCCCGCGGCACTTTGTCCTTGAGCTGGTCCGGAAAACGCGCTTCGGGAATCGACCAGATGTAAGTAAACGTCGGTTCGTAAAGCACGTCGCTGGGAATGATCTTCAGAGCTTTCTGCAACTGGACCATGGCGCGATCGAAGCGCGCCCGTTCCGTGATCCCGCTCTCTTCGCGCAGGTCGCGCGTAGCCATCTCCCACTCACGCCGCATAATTTTCAGAATGGCTTGCGCGTCAGGAGAAAGCACCTGTTTTTCGTTTCGTTGCGGCACTCCCCAGAGCGCGTTGAAGAACGGCAACAAACGCGGCGTGATAAATGTCGAACGGCCTTTGATTAACTTGGCGTAAAAGCAGCGGCCGCGGCGCATGACGTCGTCTTTGATAGACCACGCGAGCCGGCTTTCCGGATCCTTCTGAACGTTACGCGGCAGGTGCGCGTCGCGGCGGCCGCAGACGGCGACGTAGAGAGATGGACCGGGCCGGCGCGAGTCAGTCAACGCCTCACAGAAGCCCACTTCATCAATAAACCGTTCCGCCGCGTAAACGTCCTCGACGCGGAACTCTGGATCCCGTCGCCACATGCGATCGCGATGGACCTCAATGTCCTCTGGAAGCATTGCGCGCATTCTATCAAACTGATTGAGCCGTGCTGTCAAACTGCCCGAACCGGTCAGCGTCAGACCGCTGCTAACACGGCCTCACGCAACCTAAATCAGTCCCGCACAACGACCTAAGCATTTCAACAACTTTGGCACGGTCCCTGCACAAGGGTTTTCGCCCGACTATTGTGGGCCCAGACCAACCTTCAGTTTGACGGAGAGACAACAGGTGAAATCGACGAAGCTAACAAAACGGTTCCTGACGCTGGCACTGCTGGCGAACCTCTCATTGGGACCGACCCTTGCCAGCGGCACTGCCATGGCCGCCGGACTTCTCGGCGGGAAGGGCAAGAACGCGAACAGCAACAAGGGTCTGAAATACAACAAGATTGCGGCCGACCTTCGCGACGAGCTCGCCACCAGAAGTGGCAGCAGCATGGTTAAAGTCATTCTGCAACTCGACGGTAAGCCGAGTGGTCCGCTGAACGCACTGTTAGCTTCAAACGGCGTCAAAATCAGAAAGCATTTCACCAGTCTCGACTCTTTTGCCCTCGAATTACCCCTGAGCGTTGTTAACGTCCTGTCTCAATTTCCCGAAGTCGCCTCCGTCTCTTTCGATAGTGAAGTCAGAACCCTGGGCGGTCACGTGGCCCGCACTTCAGGCGCCGATAACGTCCGTACGATGAGTACCGACGGCGCGCTGGACGGCAGCGGCATCGGCATCGCCATTATCGACTCCGGTATTTACGGCGCCCACGCCTCGTTCGTCGACACCCACACCGGTCAGTCGCGTATCGCGGTGAATCTGGATTTCACCGGTGAGGGACGTACTGACGATCCTTACGGCCACGGCACCCACGTCGCCGCGGCAGCCGCCGGCAACGGCATAGTTTCGCGAGGTGAGTACATCGGTATCGCACCGCGCGCGACGTTGCTGAATCTGCGGGTTCTGAATTCGAAAGGTACCGGTTCGGTTTCCGGCGTGCTCGCCGCGCTCAACTGGTTGATGCAATCAGGTGCGAACTACAACGTGCGCGTCGCTAACCTGAGCCTCGGAATGCCGGCAGTCACTTCTTACAAATTCGACCCGCTGTGCCTGGCAGTACGCAAGCTCGTGGATCGCGGCATCGTGGTAACTGCCGCCGCGGGCAATAACGGCAAGAACAGCGCCGGTCAGAAGGTCTATGGTCAGATTCACGCGCCCGGCAACGAGCCTGCGGCGATGACTGTCGGCGCGGTCGACACCCGCGGAACAAACACTCGCGCGGACGATTCAATCGCGACCTACAGCTCGCGTGGTCCAACGCGCAGCTTCTGGACCGACATGTACGGCGTAAACCATTACGACAACCTCATCAAACCCGAGATCTCGGCCGCCGGTAACAAGACCGTTTTCGCGCAGGCTCCAAATAATTACCTCGTTTCCCAGAACCCATCGCTCGACGCGGGCGTCAGCAACAGCCCGTACCGCCAGCAGATGAGACTCAGCGGCACCTCGATGGCTGCTCCCGTGGTTGCCGGCGCGGCCGCTTTGATGTTCGAAGCAAACCCGACGCTGACGCCGAACCTCGTGAAGTCGCTCATGATGTACACCGCGCAACAGCTTTCGAACTTCAACACCTTCGAACAAGGTGCGGGCGCATTGAACATCGACGGCGCTGTGCGTCTCGCGAAACTCGTACGGACCACTATCAATAGTTCAACAGCGCTGGGTGCTTCACTGCTCGTAACCTGGCCTCCGAGTCCGCAAACCACCATCGCGATTTTGGGTGGCAGCACGTCGTTCGCGTGGGCCCAGGGCGTCATTCTCGGCCAGACCTACGCGACCGGTTCTGCCCTCATCACGCAGTATCAAAAAATCTATGCTATCGGCGTATTGCTCGGCGACGGCGTTCTGCTGGGCGACGGTGTGCTGGTCGGCGACGGCGTCCTGATCAGCGATGGCGTACTCGTCGGTGATGCCATGGGCGTGCTCGTCGGCGACTCGACGATGCTTTCCAGCGGTGTCCTGCTTGGCGACACTATCTATACCAGCAACGGCGGTAGGTTTGGCGAGGGCGTGGCCTTCATGCCAACCGGCGTGCTGCTTGGCGACGGCGTCCTTATCGGTGACGGCGTCTTGATCGGCGACGGCGTGCTCATCGGCGACGGCGTTTTGATCGGTGACGGCGTACTCATCGGCGACGCAATTCTGCAAGCGTTCAACTCGCTGCTTAACGGCGATCCAACGAACGCAATGGCAATCGTTCCCGACGACAACACAAACTACATGGGCTACTAAGTTAGCAACTTACATCGAGGCCCAACCAGCAACCCGGAACCTACTG
>DASUOZ010000476.1:0-4139 GCA_036276375.1 Pyrinomonadaceae bacterium
TTCGTTAACCGCAGCTGAGCAAGTCCTGCATCAACTCGCCATTTAATGGCCACAAAGAGGCACAAGAAACACAAATCTGTTAGGAAAACCTTTGTGCTTCTTGTGCTTCTTTGTGGCAAATTTACTTTCGAGGCAAAGCCCCATTTAGACGTGCGGAGTTTAGGAGAACGCTACGCGGGTCGGATAAACTCCGAAAGATAACGAGGGATGCACGAGACTCTTTCGCAGTATTCACCACCGCAGTTGCAACGCTACCGCGCCGTGTCGATCGTGTGTGCCCTCATCGCAATGGCGATCGGCGGCGCTGCTTTGCTGGGCTGGGTGTTCGGTGTCGAGGCGCTCAAGCGCGTCCATCCGGCGCTGGTCACGATGAAGGCAAACGCAGCGGTCTGTCTCATTCTCGTTTCCTCTGCCGTACTTCTCCTGCGCAAACCGGCAACGGTGATCTGGAAACGACGCTTAGCGCAGTCGTTCGCCGTAGTCGTCGCCGTCGTGGGCTTTCTGACCTTGCTTCAACACATGTTCGGTTGGAACTTCGGTGTCGATCAGTTGCTCTTTACCGAAAGTGTTGCAGAGGCGGGTCAATCGTTTCCCGGCCGAATGGGCGTCGCGGCGTCGCTCAACTTCCTTTCGCTGGGTTGCGCGCTGCTATGTATCGACGCGCGGTCCGCGCGCTGGTTTCGCGTCTCAAATATCGCCGTGTTGCTGGTGATGGCGGTCACGGTGCTCGTATTTCTTTACTACTTCTACGGCACCGAACAGTTCGATCCGATCGGGCTCTACTTCACGATCGCAATACACACCGTCGTCGCGTTTCTCAGTCTTTGCGCGGCGATACTCTTCATGCGTCCCGAGCGCGGCCTGCTGGCGATTCTGCTGGAAGATGGTCCTGGAGGCGTGGTGGCGCGGCGCATGTCGCCGATGTTGCTGGTGGTCATACTTTTGGGTTGGGCCAGAACGATGGGACGCGAGTCCGGCGTGTTTGGCGCGGGATTCGGCACCGCCATCTTTGTCCTCATCATTCTCCTAATCCTGGTGGTTCTGATCTGGTGGACTGCGTACTCGCTGAATCGCACTTACCGGGAGCGCCGCGAAGCAGAAAAACGTCTCGACGTGCTGTTTCGCGTCAGCGAGCTCGTGCGCACCGTGCGCGATCCTGACGAGCTTTCTTACGCCGTTGCTGAAACAGTCGGCAAAGAGCTCGATCTGCGCCGTTGCCTGTTCAATGAAACCGACGTCGAGCGCGATCTCGAAATCGTTCACCGCGACTACAGCGATCGGGCGGAGTCAGTCGCCGGAACACATCGCATCTCCGACTACAGCAGCATCACTTCCAGTGCGATGATTAGAGGCGAGGCGGTCATCAACTGTGATTCTAAAACAGACCCGCGAACAGCCGCCGATTACAAACGGAGTTACGAGCCGACCGGTGAACGTGCGTATGTGGCAGTGCCGTTGATGCGCAACGGTCGCTGGGTCGCCTCGCTGTGGGTCAGCGACGATCGGCCACGCGAGTGGACCAAAGAGGAAGTGTCTCTGTTGCGAAGCGTCGCGGAACGAACGTGGACGGCGGTGGAAAAACTCCGGGCCGAAGCTGAGCGGGAGCGGTTGTTACAGAGCGAGCAGGAAGCGCGCGACGTGGCCGAGAAAGCGAATCAGATTAAAGACGAGTTTCTCGCCACGCTTTCACACGAGCTGCGCAATCCGTTGAACGTGATTCTCGGCTACTCGGAACTGTTTTTACGAATGCCGGAAATTGACGAGTCGTCACGGCTGCGCAAGATGGCCGAGGCGTTGCGTCGCAACGCGCAGTCGCAGTCGCAGTTAATCAACGACCTGCTCGATCTGTCGCGTCTCCAGCGCGGCAAGATCTCGTTGACTCACGAGACAGTTTCTCTGGCCGCCATCATCGACAATGCGGTGGAAACTGTCCGCACCGAAGCCGCGGCGAAGGGAATCGAGATCGGTCTGAACCTGGCCGATCAGTTTCTGCTGGTTGACGGCGACCGGTTACGTTTGCAGCAGATCGCGTGGAACGTGCTGAACAACGCGGTGAAGTTCACGCCCGCCGGCGGCAGCATATCGATCGGTTTGAATCGTGAGGAACAGGCCGCCGTACTGGTGGTGGAGGATACCGGCCAGGGGATCGAGGCGAGTTTTCTCCCGCACGTTTTCGAGATGTTTCGCCAGGCTGATAGCAGCAACAGCCGCCGGCATGGCGGGATGGGCATCGGCCTCGCGCTGGTCCAACAGCTCGTCGAGCTTCACGGTGGCACGATCACGGCTGAATCCGCTGGAACAAATAAAGGTTCGCGGTTCACGATTCGTTTGCCGTTGGCGAACGAGGTCGCCAGTCACGCAGCCTTAACTACGTCGGCGCCGTTCAAGTTGACAGCGTTGGCGAACACAGAGTTTCTGATCGTGGACGATTCCACAGACACGATTGCGATGCTGGACCAGGTACTCAAGCTCAGCGGCGCAAACGTGACAAGTGCGTCGAACGGCGCCGAGGCGTTACGCATTGCGAGTGCAAGAGAGTTTGACGTGATCTTGTCAGACATCTCGATGCCGGAGATGGACGGCTTCGAGTTTCTCCAGCGTCTACGCCGGATCCCGGGCCGCGAAAATGTCCCCGTGATCGCCATCACCGGTTTCGGCCGCACGGACGACGTCGAACGCGCCCGGGCCGCCGGCTTTCACTCTCATCTCACGAAACCACTCAACATCAACGCGCTCGCCTCGGTACTCGATCAGATCACGATGTCCAACGGAAGTAGCAACGCAAAAACATCAATCGTCCAGGCGCGCCGTGCGGAATAGCGGTTCGCCGGCGAGGGAAGTGTAGAAGCCAAAGCCCGCGAGGGCGAGGGCGATGATAAGTGCGAGCACGAAGTCCGTGGCATACCACGCCGAGAAGTCAGAAGTGATCGGATAGAAGACCATCAGGTGCACGAAGTAGATCGTTACGATCAGCGCCAGCAATCCGTAACGATACAAGACCCAAACGACCATAGCCGCTGCCAGGCCGGCGAACGGCGCGGCCGCTATCGTTTCCTGCGTCAGACTCAAAGCTGTTGCAGTGATCAACCACAGCACGACCGCAGCGATGCGTTCGCGACGCAGAACCATGTAAAGCAAAAGCAAAAAAAACAACAAAATGAACGACTGCAATACTCCCGCGAAGATCTGTTGCGTGAAGCCGAAAGCAAACGAACGGATGCCGAGCAGCCGCGTAGCGGGAGAATCCAGCCAGGGAATGCCGGGGGCGTAACCCATCCACATGGGCACCAGATTGGCCAGATAGAATTGACAAAAGATAATTGCGAGACCGAAAACGGCTCCGATCAGTATGTCGCGCCCGACGAGTGGATCGCGAAAACCTCCGGCCAGCACACGGCTCCACGAAATGATTCGACCCGGCCAGCGCCGTCGCACAAAAGGCTCGAACGCCAAATAGACCATCCAAAAGAAGAGACTCCAGAACAACATGATCTGGACGCCTCCGACGAAGTTGATCGCTTCCGATTCCGCGGACACGTGATGGGCCGAAAACAACCAATGCAGAAAGGAAATTGCCGACAGAAAGGCTGCCAGGCGAAACGCACCACGCCGATCACCGCGACCGAGTTTCACGTTGCGTAGGGCGAGCAGCGCACTGCCAAGCATCACGATTATGAAGACCGACACGAGTAGGATGATCAGCGCCCGCTGTCTAAACCGCGAGAGGTTCACGACTCGCTCTGCTGGTTGATGCCAACTGTGAAAGATCTCGAAATAGACCGGCCGGTTCTCAAAAGCCGCGGCTTCGACGTGAATCTTGAGCTCCGGCTGGTTAGGATACGCGCCCGCCCACGCCGCCCGCGTGGTCGACGCATGTGGCGGCGTCCAGATCGGCGTAACCGGTTGCAGTTGCGCCTGGTCCAAGCCGCTTTCTTTGATCAGCGTAGACCAATCGGGTGCTGCTGCTACTGAGGCCGCCGGCGAACTGCGACCGGGCGGCACAGCGTAGAACGAACGCAACCTGCCCAGTGTGTCGAGCGTCATGGTCGTCATCCCGGGCAAATCTCGTGGCGGATCGTTCTCGGATACATCACCGCTCTTGGAAACATCGAATGGACGCGGGCTGTGCCGGTGCCAAA
>DASUOZ010000477.1:0-3774 GCA_036276375.1 Pyrinomonadaceae bacterium
AAGAAGCCCGAAAACCTCAGCACACGCGCAGTCAGCGCTTTGCGAAACTTCCGCCAGATCGTCCTGCGGCTGGGCCAGATGGCCGGCACGATCGACGGCGACGACGCGCTCGCGCTGCCAACTGAATCACCAGTTTCCGACGTGGTGCGCGCCGCAATCCTCGAGACGGGCTACGAAGCATCGCTGCGTTCGGAAAGAACTGATGAGGCCGAAGGCCGCCTCGAAAACTTGCAGGAACTCGTCAATGCCGCCGTGGATTACGACGAACAGGGACTCGAAGGCCTGCGCGAGTTTGTAGATCACTCAGCGCTCGTTTCCGATCAGGACCAGTACAAACGCGATGCGCCCGTGACGTTGATGACTGTCCACTCCGCAAAGGGTCTCGAGTTTCCACTGGTCTTCATTGTCGGCCTGGAAGACGGACTGTTTCCCCACTCGCGCTCGGCAACCGATCCGGCCGAGCTTGAGGAAGAACGCCGCCTTGCGTACGTCGCGATGACGCGGGCGGAACGTTTTCTTTACGTCACGCATGCGATGAAGCGCCGCGTGTACGGCGAAGAGCTCGCGTCAGAACCTTCACAATTCTTAAACGAGATACCGATCGACTTGCTGGAAGATCTCAGTCTTGGTAAGTCGTGGTTATCGTTTGCGCGCGGCTCGTCAGCGATCGATTACGAGCAGGGCGAGTATCGAAAAGAGAAGAAGAAGTATATGGGCAAGACTTACGACAGCGTCGATTCAATTGCGGAGTTTTTCAAGCAGCGCAGCCGGCAACTAGGAGAGCTTCCAGCAAAGACGCGGGAGCAAAGAAGCGCGCCGCCGCCGAAAGCAGCGCCTGCTGCAAACTCAGGCGAGTTTGTGCCGGGTTCTTATGTGAAGCATTCGAAGTATGGACGCGGTCTCGTTCTCCGGCGTGAGGGCGCCGGAGAATCGACCAAGTTAACGGTGAGTTTCCCCGGCTACGGGCAAAAGAAACTCGTTGAAAAGTACGCGGGCCTCGAGAAGGCTTAGCGTCCGGCAGCTTTCGTCGTGACGGCTTGACCCGTCAGCTCAGCGGCGATCTCGTTTCCGTTGAAGACCTTCTTCAGCACCTCCAACATACCTCGCGAATCAACCGAAATCGCACGGTTCACTGAGCCGTCGTACATGAAGTCGCCGACCAGCGACTGAATGTTGCCGTCGAAGATCAGACCAACCAGCTCGCCGTTCTGATTGATCGTCGGTGAACCGGAGTTACCGCCGATGATGTCATTGGTCGAAACAAAGTTGAACGGCGTGTTCAGGTCGAGTGCCGATTTCTTGTCGTACCAGCGCTGCGGCAGATTGTACGGGAACTGTCGTTTGAACTGGTCGGCACGTGCAAACAGTCCGCCGAGCGTGGTGAACGGCGCGACTTTCTTGCCGTTTTCCGTATAACCCGCGACGGTGCCGTATGAGAGACGCAGCGTGAACGTCGCGTCGGGATAGAGTTTCGTGCCTTCCGTCTCGAACAACGCCCGCGCAATCTTCGCGTAGTTCGCACGTTCGACACCGATCACTTCGCTCTCGTAACGCTTCCGCACCTCGCGTGACTTCGCATCGATCTCACGCGCAACGACGATCATCGGATCAGTCGACTCAGCGATCGCTTTGGCGCCGCCTGCGGCCACTTCTTTGCGGTAGGCCGGATCCTTCAGCTTCGTGCCGGTGATCAACTCGTTGGCGCGTGCTTCGGGCGTCTTGCCGTCGAGCACCTGCTTCACGAGCGCATTGTCAGCGCCGAGCAGCTCGACCATGAAACCGAGCGAATCGGTGAGTTTCAGTTTTTCAAAGTCTTCGTGAATGGGCGCGGTCGAATAGAGCCCGAGCTCCAAAGAGCCGCGGCGCGCGTCAGTGTACTCCAATAAACGTTCGGCATTTGGTTTCTGATTTTCAGCGGCCAGGCGAACGAGCATGCGGGCGTAATTGAACAGCGTGCTGTTGAAACCGGCGGCTTGCTCGAAGATGCGGCGGTCGCGAATGTAGCTCGGATACGTCTCATGAGCTTTGGCGATTGCGTCCCACGCGTCGCCGTAAATCTTCTGACGTTCCTCGTTCTCCGCGATCGACTTCCGCAGTGCGGCTTCTTCCGATTTCTTGCGGGCCAACAACGACGGATCTTTCAGTCCGGCAAGCTGACCGCGATAGACCTTCAAACTGTTCTGGACGCTGTTCAGTTCGTTCTGCGCCTGGCGTGTCTGCTCTTCGCCCATGGCCATGTACTTCTTCAGCACGGCTTCACGTCGCTCGAGCAGGCGAATGACGATGGGGATGCTCGTGTCGCGCAGTTGTTCGAGGTGAGCGACGGTGTTCAGGCGTGACGTCGAACCCGGATGGCCGGTGACGAAAACCAGCGTTCCTTCTTTCGCGCCCGCGGTGGACCACTTGAAATAATTCTCGGGATGCACCGGTTGATCGTTTTCGTAAACGCGAACCAGCGCCATGTCGATGTTGAAACGCGGAAAGTTGAAGTTGTCCGGATCGCCGCCGAAGAACGCAGCCTGAAACTCCGGCACGAACACGAGACGAACGTCGGTATACTGCTTGTAGCGATAAAGATTGTATTGACCGCCCTGGTAAAGCGTGACTACGTCCGAGCGCAGTCCGCTGGCCTTCTTCGACTCTGCTTCGATCTTCGCGATCTCCGCGCGCCGTGCGCTAAACGCTTCCGCATCGGTCACGCCTTCCTTCACCGCGCCGTTGACGCGTGAAGTGACGTCTTCAATGCTGATCAACTGGTTCAACTCGAGGCTCGGCGCCTTGATCTCTTCAGCCCGCGTCTTCGCCACGAAGCCTTGCTTCGCCAGATCCTTTTGCGGTGTGCTGACCTCGCCCACGATGTCTTCGACGATGTGGTAGTTGGTCAACACCAAACCGTCCGGCGAAACAAAAGAACCCGAGCCGCCATTATTGAACCGCACCGACGCGAGGCGAACTTTGTTCAACCATTCATCAGTGACCTCAAATCCGTATTTCTTTTTGATCTCGGCTCGCGGGACGTTATTGAACGGCCACATTCCCTCTTCGGCGAGGGCCGTAACGTGGAGCGTTGATAGACTGAAGAGCGCCAGGAACAGCGCCGCTAAGAATCTTCGTGATTTCATCGACTAATCCTCGAGAGTAGTTGTTGCAGGAGACAGTCTTAGAGCGCAGAACCGTCGAATTAGATGCCCCGGTTGGGACGCAGACTGAGAAAACCTAAACCCCGGAGGTTTAATAGTCAAATCGTGGTGGTCCTGAAGTGGCGGCGCTTCGCTGGCGCCGCCTAGCGTGTGTTTGACGTCTTGCTCGATTGATCGCGGCGAATGACCGGCTTGCTCGTCACCTCGCTGCCACACTGGCGACAGATGTACCGATCTTCGTTTTGTGCTGCCGGGACTAGCCATAGACAACCGCACGATTGACACAGAATCGTTGAGCCCAGCAGCCACTCGTTGAATCTAATCTGCTTTTCTACCCTCATCGATTTTCCCCCAAAAGTTCGCGCGGTGTGATTAAGAGAGCGTGAGTCTTTTAAAAGACAAACTACGCTTTAGTTTCATCAAAATGTGTTGGCTTCGTCGCGAAACTTTTGACAGGTACGCAGACAAAAGATGGTTGACCTCAGCCACTTAGCACCTCAGAATCGTCTCCATGCGTAGAACGCCTCGGGTAAATCAGTTTCCGCGTTGGTTGCTCGTCGAATGGCGCAAGTTGAAGCTGCCGTTGACGGATGAATTGGTCGTGGTGGGTGTTTCCGGCGGCGCGGATTCAACT
>DASUOZ010000478.1:0-3258 GCA_036276375.1 Pyrinomonadaceae bacterium
AAGAAGACACGGCGTGAAGCTGACGATCTGCGTTTGAAGATTGCGAGTGGCAGTGTTGGAAGTTCAACCAACGGCGACGAGTCGCGTGAGATCGCAGGCGTGAAAGTGTTAGCGCGTGAAGCGAGCGGGTTGGACGCGCCCGCGATGCGTCAACTTTCAGACACGCTGCTGGCGCGGATCAAATCCGGCGTGGTGATACTCGGGCGCAGTAGTGAAGGAAAAGTATCGTTGATCGTGCGCACGTCTGCTGACCTGACGTCGAAAGTGCCGGCAGGTCAGGTGATCAAAGAGCTCGCTCCGATCGTCGGCGGGCGTGGCGGCGGGAAGGCCGACATGGCCGAAGGCGGCGGCAATCAGCCCGAGAACCTGGCCACGGCTCTGCAAAAGAGCTACGAGGTCGTTGAGCGCCTGATGGCGTAGGTTGTTGGGAACTGGGATACACAGGATGAACAAGACGAATCTTGTTCATCCCGTTTCGTCTTAAGCCTTACATGCTCTTCTGTTTCTCAGTCAGAGCGATGTTCATCTTTTCGAGTGTTACTTTGTTGAGCGTCCCGGTGATTTTCAGTCCTTCCGCCTGCTGATACTTGCGCAGACCTTCACGTGTCGCTTCGTCGAGCTTGCCGATCTGTTCTCCGCTGTAAAAACCGCGGGACTTAAGAATCGCCTGGGCCTGGTTGATCTGTTCCTTGGTGGCGCGAAAGACAGGACCGCGTTTGGCGCCTGGTTTCGCTCCCGTCTGGGTTGAGGAAGTGGTCTGGGCCATTGCTCCGGTCGTGAAGAGACAGAGCAACAGTGTAAGTGTGAGAAGTTTCTTCATTTGTTTTTTCGTCCTTTTGTGAGGCGCGCTGAAGCGCGCGGTTTGTGGTTAAAACGCGCCTATCATACATCCGCTGTCAAATCTGGTTTGAATCGCGCCCTCCATCTGCCTTTCCCTCCCCTCGCCCAACTGTGTTGGCAAACGTTGAACTGCCGTGGTACTATGCCTTTACCCTCACCTTGCCCTGCCGGAAAACATGCGAAAACCACTGCTTTTACTCGCTCTTACGCTATCTTTCAGCGCCACGGCGCAGGCGCAGAGCTCTGGTTACCAGATCGATAACTTCGACCTGCCCAACGCCGTCCAAATTCAGACCCCCAAAGTCGAACCGCGGCATTCGGGCAAGCGCCTGATTCACCTGACCTCCATGCCGATGAACCCATCGCTGGGCGGGTTCACCACCGGTAACGCCGACATCGACAACTTCATCGTCGAATCCGGCAAACGCAACTCGGTCGATCCGCTACTGCTCTACTCCATCATGCACCAGGAATCGAGTTTCAAACCGCGCGCGATGTCTTACAAAGGCGCCCGCGGGTTGATGCAGCTCATGCCGCCTACCGCGGTTCGTTTCGGCGTGACCAAGATCTGGGACCCGAAACAGAACATCGAGGGCGGCGCTCGCTACATGCGCTTCCTGCTGAACCTCTTTGACGGCGACGTGCGTCTGGCCCTGGCGGGATACAACGCCGGCGAGGGTGCGGTGATGAAATACGGCTACAAGGTGCCGCCGTACAGCGAAACCCAGGAATACGTGCGCCGCATCGGCAAGCGCTACAGCATGATGCGCGACCCACAGGCTGCGGCCAACGCGACTCACCTCAGCAGCAGTCAACTCGCGGCGGCAAAACAAAAAGAGTCTGCCCCTTTGAGCGTCTACGAGCGCAGCGTCTTCATGACCCGCCTTCCCGATGGCCGCCTTCAGTTAGTCAGCCAGTAGAATCCCCCAATCGTGGACCTAACGAGGCGGAACCTTTAATGGTGGCCGCCTCGTTTTGTTTGTATGATAGCGAGCGAGGTAAAGTTGATGACTTGTTCCGTCTGCGGAGCATACGTTACGCCCAGCGTGCGCTTCTGTTCGAACTGCGGCGCGCCTGCCGACGCCGAACAGACACGCATCGCGCGCACGCAACCGAGAACTCTGGAACCAACCGTCGACTCGGATCTGGAACGCACCATTTTCACGGTGCGGCCCACAATGATCTTCATCAAAACCGGTTACGCGCTCGCCGTCGTCGGCGGCATCGCGCTGGTATTTCTCCTCGCAAGCATCGGTGTATCGGCGTCGATCTCGATCCCGCTCGCGCTCGCATTGCTCCTAATCCCGGCTTATTACCACGTGCGCCGAAACATGATTCGCTACACCGTGACTGACGCAAAGCTGCAGATCGACACCGGGCTAATCGCCCGCACTACGCGAAACATTCCCTTGAGTAAAGTGCAGGACGTGACAGTGTCCGCCAGCATCCCGCAACGTCTGCTCGGTTTCGGTGACGTCATTGTCGACAACGCCAGCGAAATCGGCGGCTCAACCGTGTTGCACAACATCAGCCGTCCACGCCACTACGCCGACCTGCTTTTGCGCGAACTGAGACGCTGGCATTAAACTTACCCTGTGTTAAAGACTTATCTATTAGTTTCAGTCCTCTTGTTGTTTGCCTTGCCCGCTGGAACTGGCAAGTTCAAGCGTGTGAAGTCGACGAGCGAGCCGTCCGAGACAGCGAGACTCGCGCCCGAAGCGAAGCCAATCGAGACCGAGCAGGCTGAGTACGTCTCCGGCGCCGGCGAGCGTTTCGCGGTCGAGATGCTGACGTTCCACACGGAAGGTAAAGCTTACGAGCTCTTCAGCCATGCAGCGCTGGAAGCGCGGACGGTTGACGCAAACGTTGAAATAAGCGACGTCGCCGGTGTCGCCGGGTTCACCCGGCCCGATGAGATCGCGTTCTTCAAGGGCGTCCATTTCGTCAGGGTCAAAAGCTTGAAGCCGGCGCCCAGCGCGGCGAATATGACGGCCCTCGCACAGTCGTTGGCCGAGACGCTCGACAAAGGCGACGGCGAGATTCCAGTTCTGATCAAGCATCTGCCTAACCCGGACGAAGCACAGAAAAGCGCAGTTTACGTAAACACCTTCAAAGACCTGACCGGGCTACTGCCGCAACCGGTGCTGTCCGCCGTGCAAGGCGACGGCAACGCAGACGCCGCCTACGTGACCATCGACTCGGCCGGCGTTCTAGTAGTCGAATTCAACACTCCACAGCTCGCCGGCGAAAACGACCGGCGGATCGTCGCGCGGATTCAGGAGCTTTGGAAACTCGGCCAACCGGCGCCTTCGGCCTACCGCCGCGTCGGTAATTACTCGGTCTTCGTTTTCAATGCTCCCGACGAACAGACGGCGAAACAGCTAATCGATCAGGTTCATTACGAGCAGGTCGTCTCCT
>DASUOZ010000479.1:0-3250 GCA_036276375.1 Pyrinomonadaceae bacterium
GACATCATTTACTACAGCGCGCCGAAACAGAAGGCGACCAAAGCGAGTCTTGATGAAGTTGATCCCGAGTTGTTGCGCACGTTTGAGAAGCTCGGCATCCCGTTGCAGGAACAGAAACAGTTGGCGGGCGTAGCCGTCGACGCGGTGTTCGACTCCGTTTCCGTCGCCACCACCTACAAAGAAAAACTGAAGCAGCACGGCGTGATCTTCTGTTCATTCACCGAAGCGATCAGAGACTATCCCGAGCTCGTCAAGAAGTATCTCGGCTCCGTTGTGCCGACGAACGACAACTACTTCGCGGCGCTGAACAGCGCGGTATTTTCCGACGGCAGCTTCTGTTTCATTCCCAAAGGCGTTCGCTGTCCGATGGAGCTCTCGACCTACTTCCGCATCAACAACGCGGAGTCGGGACAGTTTGAGCGGACGCTGATCGTGGCCGAGGAAGGTTCGTACGTTTCGTATCTCGAAGGCTGCACCGCGCCGAAGTTCGATCGCAACCAGTTGCACGCAGCGGTCGTCGAGCTGATCGCGCTCGACGACGCGCAGATCAAGTATTCGACAGTGCAGAACTGGTACGCGGGTGACGAAGAGGGCCGTGGCGGCATTTACAACTTCGTCACGAAGCGCGGGAAGTGCGCCGGCAAGAATTCGAAGATTTCCTGGACGCAGGTGGAAACGGGATCCGCGATCACGTGGAAATACCCGTCGTGCATTCTGCAAGGCGACAACTCGATCGGCGAGTTCTACTCAGTCGCGCTGACGAACCACGCGCAACAGGCCGACACGGGCACGAAGATGATTCACCTCGGCAAGAACACGCGTTCGACGATCATCTCCAAAGGCATCGCCGCCGGGAAGTCGAACAACAGTTATCGCGGGCTCGTGAAAGTAATGCCGAAAGCTGAAGGCGCACGCAACTACACACAGTGTGACTCGATGCTGATCGGATCGAGCTGCGGCGCAAACACGTTTCCCTATATCGAAGTGATGAACAACAGCTCCAGCGTCGAGCACGAAGCGTCGACGTCGAAGATCAGCGAGGAGCAACTCTTTTATCTACAGCAGCGCGGCATCTCGCAGGAAGACGCGGTGTCGTTGATTATCAATGGATTTTGCAAGGACGTTTTCTTGCAGTTGCCGATGGAGTTTGCAGTCGAAGCACAGCGGCTATTGGGTCTGAAGTTAGAAGGTAGCGTGGGATAAGATGTTAGAAATCAGAAACTTACATGCCGCAATCGACGGTACCGAGATTCTTAAAGGTATCAATTTAACAGTGAGGAAGGGCGAGATTCACGCCATCATGGGCCCGAATGGCTCGGGCAAATCTACGCTCGCGAAAGTGCTTGCCGGTCATCCGCAGTATGAAGTGACCGCGGGCGAAGTTATCTACGAGGGCCGAAACCTGTTGGAGATGTCGCCTGATCAACGTGCGCGTGAAGGCTTGTTCATGGCGTTTCAGTATCCGATCGAAGTGCCCGGCGTCTCGAACGCGCAGTTTCTCCGGCTCGCTTATAACGAGCAGCGCAAACATCTCGGCGAAGAAGAGCTCGATCCACTTGAGTTTAAGGACCTGCTGAAAGAGAGAGCCAAGGTTGTCGAGATGGATTCGAGTTTCATGACGCGTTCCGTCAACGAAGGCTTTTCGGGCGGCGAGAAGAAGCGCAACGAGATCCTGCAAATGGCGGTGCTCGAACCGAAGCTCGCCGTGCTCGACGAAACAGATTCGGGTCTGGACATCGACGCACTGCGCGTCGTTGCAGGCGGCGTGAATAAGCTCCTGACGCCGGACAATGCCATCATTCTTGTTACTCACTATCAGCGACTCTTGAACTACATCGTGCCGCACTACGTGCATGTGCTTGCCGGTGGCCGAATCGCTCGCGAAGGCGGGAAGGAGTTGGCGTTCGAGCTCGAGTCGAAGGGTTACGACTGGATCAAGACGTCAACGCAGACGGAAAACTTGAACGCGGCGAATTAGGCAATGGTCACTGAACTCGCAAAAACCGATAATAGCTATCAAACTGCGTTTCGCTCCGTGCGCGACTTGAGTCCGACCGTTCCGTGGTTGCAGCTTGTGCGCGGCAGTGCGATGGATCGCTTTGAGGTGCTCGGGTTTCCGACCGTTCACGACGAGGATTGGAAGTACACGAACCTCGCGCCGTTGGCGAAGCAGAGTTTTGTGCCGGCGACTCGTTCGGAAGACGTTTCTGTTGATGCCGCTCGTTTTGTCTACCCGGAAACAAAGTCCGCGCACCTCGTTGTCGTCAACGGTTTCTTATCGGAAGAGCTTTCCGACAAGACTGCGCTGGAGAACGTTGTCGCGATCGATCTATTGGCTGCTGTTTCCGATGCTCGTTACAACAAGATAGCGCGCGCCTATCTGGCACGGAATGCCGGTTATCACAACAACGGGCTCGCGGCGCTGAATACGGCGTTTCTTCAGTCGGGTCTGTTTGTGCTGATTCCGAAGAACGTCAAAGTCGAAATACCGATCCAGGTTACATTTCTGACGGATGGCGAGACTGCGAGTTTTCCGCGGCTGTTGGTAGTCGCCGAGGAGCACAGTTCTGCGACGTTGATCGAGAGCTTTGTTTCGACAGGCGATCAGCAATATTTCACCAACGCCGTCGCCGAGATCATCGTGAAGGAAGGCGCGCGACTCGAACACTACCGCGTTCAGCGCGAGAGCGACAAAGCTTTCCATACCTCGCTCACGTCGGCCGAGCTCGGGCGCCACGGCAGTTACGACACGACTTCGATCAACCTGGGTGGCCGGTTGTCGCGTCACGACGTTTCCGTGGTGATGGAAAACGAAGGCGCGGAGTGCAGGGTCGACGGCCTGTATCTCGCCGGCTCCGATCAGCACACGGATACGCATTCCGTAATCGATCATCAGCAGCCAAACTGCAACAGCCATCAGTTGTACAAGGGCATTCTCGACGGCAACGCACGCGCTGTTTTCAACGGCAAAATCTTTGTTCGCGAAGGCGCGCAAAAGACTGATGCGATGCAGACGAACAAGAACCTGCTGTTGTCGCCCCAGGCTCGCGTGGATACGAAACCGCAACTGGAGATTTATGCTGACGACGTCAAATGCGCGCACGGCGCGGCGGTGGGCCAGATCGATCAGGAAGAGTTGTTTTACTTGCAGACGCGCGGGATCAATCCTGAGCTCGGGCGCGGTCTGCTGACCTACGGCTTTGCCGAGGAAGTCATCAGAAAGATCAAGATCGAGTCGATCAAGCATCAA
>DASUOZ010000480.1:0-5792 GCA_036276375.1 Pyrinomonadaceae bacterium
AATCCCACGCACAAAACGCCGCGTTCGCTCATCGTCCGACGTGAGCCCTGGTCCAACCGCAAACACCGTCGCTTTCGACGCTAAACTCAGAAAGTGATCGACAGCTTCATCACTCACCGCACCGCGATCAGTTTCAGCGAGCGCAGTCGTCATAACTTCCGGCATCGCCCGAGTGGCCACTAGCGGTTGCGCTGAACTCGGCGTCGCAATCGTGACCAACCCTGCGCCACTGCGCATCGCGGCGTTGCCACTCAATGCCGCGGCGCCTGAGTAGCCACGCGATCCCGCCACAAGCAAAACGTGACCGTGCGTGTTTTTGTAAGACTCGGGCTGGTAACGTGTGCTGACCAGCCAGCGCTGCACGTCTTCAGCTTCCGTCAAAAACAGCCACGGTTTGGCGGCGGCGATTAGCGAAGCAGGCGAACCGATGTCGGCGACGATCAGTTCGCCGCCTAACACGCTGGCCGGCGGCAGTACGTTCGCCGGCTTTGGCGCAGTAAACGTAACGGTCACGTCCGCGCGGACCGCTGGTCCAATCGGTTCGGCTTTGTCGGCGTTGAGTCCGGAAGGAATGTCGATCGAAAGCACTAACGGCCGCACACCGCCGGCACGCTCGCGCGCACTTCTGATCATTGCGAGATGTTCGACCACTTTCAGAAACACGCCCTCGAGCGGGCGCGTCAAACCGGTGCCGAAGAGGGCGTCGACGATGACGTCGTAGGTGCGGCGAGGCTTGGCGATCTGTTCCCACGCGCTGACGCCTTCACACTCGATGAACGTCAAGGGCGCCGGCGCCTCGGGCGATCCGGCCTCAAACGAAGCGAGCCGGCGCACCGACTCGAAATTGGTGTGCGCGTCGCCCCTAGTCTCGGCAAACCTGCCGAACAGCACGACGTCACATTGCACGCTCGCACGGCACAGGCCACGCGCGAGAGCCGCGCCGTCGCCGCCGTTGTTGCCCTTGCCGCAAAGGACGAGCGCTCGTTTACCATCGAAGTCGCCGTTGAAACGCGCGCGAATCGCTTCCAGGCACGCGGCGCTGGCGGATTCCATCAGGAGCAGTGAGGTCGTGTGGTAGTTTTCGACGGTGAGACGATCGATCTCACGCATCTGCTGGGCGAAGATTACTGGTTGCACGGGAGAATGATACCAGAGGGCTTTGCCTCAGAAGTATGGCCACAAAGAGGCACAAAAAGCACAAGGGATTTTTGACCACCATTTGTGCCTTTTGTGCTTCTTAGTGGCAGCCGCCGCCCGCCTTGCCTGCCGCTGCCCCAACCGTTCCTTTTTCCAGGATACTTAAGTTAAAGATCGAATGGCGTCCGGTCTCCAGATAATTTTTGAAAAATTATTCTGGAACAGGAATGGTCCTGTTCCAGGAAACGAGGCGCTAAATCGTGATCACGGCGCGAACGTTGCTACTCTGAGCCGCGGGCGTGTTTTCCGTCGCCGGTGAGAGTCCCATTCCGATCAACCTGAGGAGCCTTTCGCAGACCTCGCGTGAGCCGGAACCGACAACCTGACCGTTTTTGTCCTGGAGAACGTAGACCCGACCCGAACCATCGAGCGGCAGAATCATGGGCATTGTGTACATGGGGGCACTCCTGAGTGTTACTTGTTACCGACAGGGATTTTGGGGCACCCTGTTTCAGAAGAAAACCGACAATAAACGATGTTTTCCAGTTCGCTCGCTAGCGGAACCGCAGGACGCGGCCGATGATGAGTCGGGCCTGGCTAATTCCAAGCAGGTAGCCGACGCCAAAATAAGTTAGGCCGTAACCACCCAGAACCACGATCGCGAGCGGGACCGGATGCCAATCCAACACGAGGACCTTGAGGCCCCAGCCAACCGCGGCGCCCGCCAAAGCGCCAAGCCAGAGCTTTGCCGCATAAGTGAGTGATAGTCCGGTTTGGCCGATGCGGCTATTGAGGCTGCGTCGCAACAACACAAACTCGACCCAGCCGGCAATACCGGAAGAGATGGTCAGCCCGGCGACGCCGAGCCGCGGATCGATGTTCAGAGCGCTAGTCAATTGAATAGAGAACAGGTAGCCGAGAATTGTTGTGAGCCCGACACGAATCACCGCGAACCGTAACGGCGTCTTCGTGTCTCGCAAAGCATAAAACGTCGAGGAATAAAGACGCCCGAGAGTCGAAGCCAGCAATCCGACCGCCGAGCCCGCCAGGATGGTCCAAACGTAACGCGTATCAGCGCGATTAAACTTACCGGTCTGATAAAGCACCGCCGTAATCACATCGCCGAGGGCGAGAAACGCAACCGCCGAAGGGACGATGAAGAAACTGATGCGTTCGAGCCCCTGGTCCAGCCGGTGGCGCAACTTCTCCGCGACGAGCTCCGCTGTGCCTAACGACTTCGACATCGCCGGCAGTTCCGCAGCCGAAACCGACATGCCAAACAAGCTCACCGGCAACGTGTAGAGACTCTGCGCGTAGGTCAGCGCCACAACCGCACCGTGACCGAGAAAGCTCGCCAGAAACGCATCGACAAACGCGCTGATCTGGACCACGCCGCGACTGATGAACACCGGAAAGAAAGTCCGCAACACTTGTTTGACGTGTTCGCTCGCGAGGGCTAACTGTGGGCGGAACTGATGAATCAGTCGCAGCACCATCGGCAGTTGCACGCCGAATTGCAACGCGCTGCCGGCGACCGAACCCCACGCCGTCGCTTCGGCCAGCTGCGCGAGATCCACGCGGTTGCCGAAAAAGAGCAGCGTGAAAATGATCGCTGCATTCCAAGCGACCGGCGCGGTGTAAGAAATAAAGAACTTGTGGTGACTGTTCAGAACGCCGAGACACCACGCGGAGAGCACGAGCAGGCCCGCGCCGGGAAAGAAGATCCGCACGAGGATGATCGTCAACTGCCGGCGTTCTTCGTCGAACCCGGCGGCGATGGCCGTAACGATGTAAGGCGTCGCCAGCACACCGATCAAAACGATGATCGAAGTGACGAGCGCGAGGATGCCAAACACCGCATTTGCTACTCGCCCAGCGTGCTCCTCGTCGTCCTGGGCCAGCAGTTTTGCATAAACCGGAATAAACGACGCCGACAGTGCTCCTTCACCAAAGACGTTCTGAAGGAAGTTAGGAATACGAAACGCGGCGCTGAATGCGTCGCCTTGCATCGAGGTGCCGAAGTAATGCGCGAAGATGCGTTGGCGAATGAGGCCGACAATGCGACTGATGAGAATGCCCGCGCCGACGAAGAAAGCGGAGCGGCCTGTGCTCGCTTCGGTTTTTGGTGGCGAAGTTTCCGGTCTTGGTTCGGGAGTCGCTGCGCCGGGTTGTTCGAGAGTCTCGCCTGCCACGGCGCCGGCAGGTTGTTCGAGCTTAACGTCGTCGTTCATCTGGCGTCAGAGAGTATATTCCTTAATCTTGTTCAGCAGTGTTTTATAACTGACGCCGAGATCTTCTGCGGTCTTGCTTTTGTTGCCATCGTTCGCGGCGAGTGCGGTTTGAATCTTGCGGCGTTCGACCAAACGCAACGCGCGATGGGCCACGTCTGACAGCGTACCTGACAGGTCGAGTTGCTGGAGCGAGTCAGCGTCGTCGGTTGCAGTTGAGTTCAAACCGAGATCTGAAGGTTCGAGCTTCATCGTGTCAGACAGGATGCAGGCGCGTTCGATCGCGTTTTCGAGCTCGCGCACGTTGCCGGGCCAGCGATGACGTTTTAAGGCGTCGATTGCGTCGTCGCTCATTTGTGCTTCGCGACCGCGCAGTTCGCGTCCAAGATCGGCGGCGAAGTGACGGGCCAGCAACGTGACGTCGTCGCCGCGATCTCTGAGCGGCGGGATCTCGATCGGAAACACCGCCAGCCGGAAGAAAAGATCGCCGCGAAACTGTGCATTATCGACGGCCAGTTTCAAATCCTTGTTGGTCGCGGCGATGACGCGAACGTCGACTGACACGGGAGCGCGCCCACCGATACGGTCGATCGTCTTCTCCTCGATCGCGCGCAACAGTTTGCCCTGAACGCTGAGCGGCAACTCACCAATCTCATCAAGAAACACGCTACCGCCCGCGGCGAGTTCAAATTTTCCCTGGCGCCGATCGGCGGCGCCGGTGAACGCGCCACGTTCATGGCCGAAGAGCTCGTTTTCGATCAGCGTTTCGGGGATCGCGGCGCAGTTGATCGCTACGAACGGTTTGTCGCGGCGGGTCGAGAGATGATGGACCGCGCGGGCGAAGAGCTCTTTACCGGTGCCGGATTCGCCGAGCAGCAGGACAGTCGCTTCGGTTTGCGCGACGCGTTGGGTTTCGGCCACGGTTCGTTTCACGACGTCCGACTCGCCGATGATGCGCGGGAAGCCGTAGCGGCGCGACCACTCTTCGCGCAACAAAACGTTTTCCGTGCGCAGACGTGCTTGTTCGAGCGCGCGGTCGACGAGCAACAGCAGGTGGTTTGAGTCGACGGGCTTTTGCAGGAAGTCGTGAGCGCCGTCTTTCATGGCCTGGACCGCTTCGTCGATCGAGCCAAACGCGGTCATGACGATCACGGGCACGTCGGCGTCGGCGCTGCGCGCGGACCGCAGGACGTCGAGGCCGGAACCATTGGGCATGCGCAGGTCGGTGAGTACGAGGCGATGGCGCGAGGTGGCGATTTCATTGAGGGCGGCGCGGGCGTCGACGGCTTCTGCGACAGTGTAGCCGGCGTTCTCGAGAGTTAATCGCAGTACGCGGCGAAGGCTGTCTTTGTCTTCGACAAGTAGGATATCTGCCATCCGGGCACAGTATCCCGCAAAGACGGAAAGACGCAAAGCGTTTTTGTAGCCACGGAAGAACACGAAGGAACACGGACTGGATTTGGACAGTGAAGGTCTGCTGTCTGTGTTCGTCCGTGTGAACCTGTGGCCCTAGTACTCGCGAACGTCGCGGACGATATCGCCAAGGGCGTCTTTACCTCTTTGCACCCAGGTTGAGTCGTAGACAAAGTTTGCGGTACCGCCACCGCCGACGTTAACTACCGGAGCGAGAAAAGGATGTGGTTGTCCGTTCTCACTGGACGGCCAGGAACGGGCAAACTTTGCTACGTAAATCGATCCCAGAATCGTGCCGTTGCCGCCGCCGTCACGAACCACACTGCCCTGGCCGAGGACCAAAATAATCCCGTTGAATTGCGCATTCCCGTTCAGCGTAAGATTACCCGTAACGATCAACAAACCGCCGCCGCCATCAAGCGTCATGTTGCCATTCACGAACGTGAAAGCCGGCGAAGAGGTTGATCCGGCCATTCCTGAGAGACTGGTGTAGTAACGGCCCATACTTCGCGCAACGATCTGCATGTAGTTCAAGAACTCGCGCGCAGCGTCGGCGCTTTGCAGCCAGGGAGGTAAATCGGCTGTATCGACTTGATAAGTCTTAACCTCCTCGACTGTCGCTCCTTTAGTGATGGCGTCGTTGGCGACAGCCAGGTCTTCCACACTGGTCGTTCCAAAAGTAGGCAGGTTTGGCTCCAGGCCGGCATTATCGTGACCTGAGTAGAACTTCGCCGAGCTGGTACCGACGTCGAACGACATGGTCGCCAGCGATCCATCGTCGGAACTTCTCGCTAGCAGCATCGCATCAGGTTCAAAATCAAAGGTAACTTTCTGAACAACCATCTCCATCCGCTTCACCGAACCGTTTGGCCCATAACCGGTCGACTGCACCTGGATCCTTTTCGGCCGATAGGTCACGTCCGCATTGCGAGTTGTTCCGAGGGGATCGTCAGGGTCCATCACGACGACGCTGTACGAGTAGTTGGCGCCTGCCGGGCGAACGCGCCAGTCGTT
>DASUOZ010000481.1:0-2766 GCA_036276375.1 Pyrinomonadaceae bacterium
GGCGCGGCGATGGAAGCTGTTCATCCGCGGCTGCTGCTGGGACGGAAATGTTGCGACATTCTGCGCACGAGTGAAGAAGATGAAGCCTGTGTGGTTGAAAACGCGATCGAAACCGGCCGCAGTGTGACCATCGAAATCACACCGGAGCGGTTGAATCGCCCGTTGCTGGTTTCGGTCGAGCCCGTGCTTGATGAAACGAGCAAAGCGCTGGCAGTTGTGTGCACCGCGCGCGATCTTTCAGAGTTGCGTAAAGTTCAGGCCGTGGCTCGTGAACACGAGTCGTTGCTGAACAATATTCTCGAGAGCGCGCGCGAATCGATTTACGCGGTCGATCCTGAAGGAAATTTCAAGTGGTGTAATACGGCGACCCTCGAGGGACTGGGGTTTCAGCGCCATGAGTTTATTGGCCGACCATTGCTCGAAATGGTCTACGAAGGTGACCGTGAGCTCGTGCGCGGCAAACTCGCTGCGGCGATGACGGGCGTCCCACAGACTTACGAGATGCGTTACTTCTCGCACGACGGCCGCTTGCGTTATGCGCGCGTCGATAACTCACCACTCGTCGTTGAAGGCAAAACCACGGGCGTACTCGGTATCGCACGCGACATCACCGAGCAGAAGGAAGAACGCGAACGCGCCGCACGCGCCGACAAGTTGCGCGCGCTGGGCCAACTCGCGTCGGGCGTGGCGCACGATTTCAACAACTCACTCGCCGCTATACTCGGGCGCGCTCAACTGCTGCGGCGTCAGGTGAACGATCCCGCGCTCGTACGCAATCTCGACATCATTCAAACAGCCGCGGAAGACGCGGCCGCGACCGTTCGTCGTATTCAAACGTTTGCCCGGAAGTCGCCGGTGAAGGAGTTTGAATTGCTCGACGTTGCGAGTCTGTTGAACGATGCGATCGAGATCACGCGCACACGTTGGGAGAACGAAGCGCGACTGCGCGGGCTGGAATATCAGGTGCGGCTTGAGGCTGAGGAAGGCCAGAGCACCTATGGCAGCGCATCTGAACTACGCGAGGTTTTCGTCAACATGATCGTGAATGCCGTCGACGCAATGCCGCGCGGGGGCAAACTGTTCATCATGTGCCGCCACCGCGACGACCGGCTACAGCTTCAGTTTAGCGATAACGGCATGGGCATGCCCGACGACGTACGGCAGAAAATCTTCGAACCGTTCTTTTCCACCAAAGGCGCGCACGGAACGGGGCTCGGTTTGTCAGTCAGCTACAGCATCATCGAGCGTCATGAAGGATCAATCAGTGTAGAGTCTCAGCACGGCACCGGCACGACTTTCACGATCGATCTGCCGGCCGCACTGCCTGACTCGAGTCTTGCCGGCGTCGAAATTCCCACGGGTGAAATCAACCGGCTGCGAATCCTCGTGGTCGACGATGAAGCGCCGGTGAGAGAAACACTCGCCGAGATGTTGGTGGCGGTGAACCACAAGGTTGAGTTAGCGGGCAGCGGTCAGGAAGCAGTGCAGAAGCTGAGACAAGGTGAGTTTGATTTTGTGTTTACGGATCTCGCAATGCCCGAGATGGACGGCTGGGAGACCGCGCGCTTGATTCGCAAAGACTGGCCCAACGTCCGCATCATTCTCGTGACTGGCTATGGACCCACGACAGTGCCACCTGCCGGCGAAGAGGACCTGGTCGACGCCATCATCGGTAAACCGTTCGACTTCACGCAGGTCGGCTCAACCCTCAACGCACTGGCACGCCAACTCCACGCCACCGTGTGACCCTCGGTGGGGGTAGCTAACCCCTTCCGTCACGGCTTCGCCGCCGGATGTGCGGCATGGCTACGCCTTGCCGTCCTAATTGAAATTCATTATTCCCGCACTCGCAGTAAATCCAACTCCAAATCCCACTACGATCGCCGGTCCGGACCATTCGCCCTTTTCCGCCAACATGAAACCCGTCGAGGCGCTGGAAAGATTTCCGTAGCGTTGCAGGACCTGGTAAGACCCGTGCACCTTTTCCGAATCCGGATTCAGGTCGAGTTGAGAACAAACGCCGTCGAGGATCTTCTTGCTGCCGGTGTGAATCAAACAATCGTCGACTTCCTGGATGTCCGACACAGGTGAATCGGGATGCTGCAAGACGTTTTTGACGGTCGTCACTGCGTAGTGCGCGCCGCGCGCGGGCACGCTCGGCTGCATGAAGTACTGCGGCCTTCCTTTCAGGAAGGGATGCGAACTGTTGCTGACCATCGTCAACAGGTTCATGTCGTTTGGTTGATCGTTGGTCAGGTGGGAGATCGGGCCGAACGCCGGCTTTCCTTCTTCACTGCCGACAAGCAAAGCCACGGCGCCGTCGCCGAAGAGCATCGATTGGACTACGAAGGTGGTATCCAACCTTTGTTGTTCGAAGCTCTGGGAATCAAGCTTCTGCTCCTTCCGCATTCTGACGAGTTCACGGTACCCCGAATACTCACCCCGGAGCAGCGGAGCGACGTAAGGCGTGTGCGCTTCGGCCATCACCACGATCGCCAGCTTGCCGGGATTCGCCGCGAGATACCATTGGGCTACTTCGATGGATTTCAGCAACACAGAACATCCTTGCGCCTGCATGCTGACTGTGCGTAACGAGCGGGAGAGGATCCCGTGCGTTTTACCCATGATTTCTGAAGCCAGGCAAGGCAGCATCTGATCCGGTGTATTGGTCGCTGCCACCAGCAAGCCGATGCGATTAGGATCGCCGCCCCACTCCTGAAGGCATCGACGCGTAGCGTTGACGCCGAGTTCGGTAGTTGAGCTGGT
>DASUOZ010000482.1:0-4097 GCA_036276375.1 Pyrinomonadaceae bacterium
GTTGCCCGCAACTTTGCAGCCGCCGCCACAATTCACCGCCGTCCAGCAATACGGTCTCGGATTTCCGACAAACTTTATTCAGGGCTTTGGAAATCCGGTTAGCAGCATCAGTAATAAGCCGATCGCCTTCTTCGCGCAGGATTCATGGAAGGTTCGTCCCAACCTGACGCTGAACTACGGCGTGCGTTACGACTACGAAATCACCGAACAACTGCCGACGCTGCCGCTGCGCGATCCACTGTCAGGAATCACGCTCTCGGCTGAGCAGGTGCTCGCGGCGCAGGATGCAATGGGCGTCCAACAGGGATTCCCGCGCGACAAAAACAACTGGGCGCCGCGACTCGCGGTCGCCTGGGATCCGGCGAATAACGGCAAAACCGTTATCCGCGCCGCGTTTGGGCTGTTCTACGACCATCCGTTGCTCGCAATCGCGTTCAATTCCGACATCGCCGACGCAGTTCAACAACAACAGGGCATTCTCGTGCAGGGCAGCCCGGCGCCGACAGCGCTGCTGAATGCTCCGCAGGTATTTCAAGGAACCGTTTGTCCTCCGGGCGGCGGAAACCCGATCTGCCCGCCGGGCGTCGTGACGCCTGGAGTCGCCGCCGGAGCGCAGTATCAGTTCGGCCGTCAACGGTTCAACGATCAAACGTTCCCGGGCTTTGGACCAGTGCTTCCCTTCACGCTTCACGTGCAGAAGGACTTTGAATACGCCTACGCGAATCAGGGCAACTTCACCGTCGAGCGCGAACTGACGAAGGACATGACGATCTCGGGCAGCTATATCTATGTCGGTGCTCATCACCTGCCGCACCCGCTCGACGTAAACGCTCCGCGCACTGACCTTCAGATCCAAAACTTCTTCCGTTTTGCCGGGCGCAATCCGGTGAGCACGACGGAAGCAGTCGCATTTTCGATCCCGACCAGCGGTGCTCCGTGTCCGTTCGGCATTCCGTTGCAGTGTTTTACGTTGGCGACGCCCACGGGTGCACCGGCGTTTCCAAACGCGGGCCAGACGTTCGCGATCATTATTCCGGGAATGATCACGGCGCCGATCACCAATCTCGGCAGCCGTATCGTCAACGCCGGCATCGCGAACTTCTTCCGGCCAAACGCCCCAAACTATTTCCTGGCGCAGGCGCTGTCTGGTGGTCTCGTGACTCCTGCGGTATTGAATGGTGCGCTCGCTGGTTCATTGCGCACTCCGGGAACGATCTCGCCATTTGGCTCAATCAACGCTCAGACATCCGACGGCGACTCGAGCTACAACGCGCTGAACGTGGACGTGAAGAAGCGCTTCTCGCATCACTTCCAGTTCCTCGCGTCGTACACCTGGTCCCACTCGATCGACGACTCCTCCGACCTGCAAACGCTGTTGCTGCCACAGGACAACCGGAACTTCGGCGCTGAGCGCGCGGATTCGTTGTTCGATCAACGTCACCGCTTTGTGTTTAGTGGCGTGATTGCTTCGCCCAGTCGCTGGGCGCAGCAGGGTGGTTTCCATCGCGCGTTGTCAAACTTCACGATTGCGCCGATCTTCGAATGGTCCTCGGGCCGCCCGTTCAACATCCTGAGCAACCAGGACACGAACAACGACCAGTCGAACCAAACGGACCGGCCGTCGGTGCTGTCTGACGGCACGCTGTGTGTGGCCGGCACTCAGGGATGTGTGGGAATCATTTCCGGCGGGCAGTTTACGAGCGGAAGTTTGGGTCGCAACTTCGGTCTGACACACGACTACATGTCACTCGATCTGCGCGTGGCAAAACTGATTCCGCTCGGCGAGCGCGTGCGTTTGGAATTGATTGCCGAGGGATTCAACCTCTTCAATCGCTTCAACGAAGCGGCCGCGTCGCCGTTCATCGACGACGTGCGAGCCTTCAATCAGCGCGCGGGCAACGGCCGTTATTACAGCCGCCCGACCGCGGCATTTGACGCACGGCAGTTCCAGTTTGGGCTGAAGCTCAACTTCTAAGTGGAAATCGACTGGGAGCAGCCGCGGCGAGCGATCGCAGCGGCTGCTCACCAGTTGACCAAACGGGCGAAACCTGCGGGCTGAACACAACGCAAAACAGCCTCACCGCATCCGAAGGGTTGTTCTAAAGCGAACAACCGGTGTTCTGAGCTTTCAACCTAACCTTCTCCCGCATACAATCATACGCACTATGAGTAGATTTACGCTTTTTGCTCGACTTTTTGCCCTCGGTTTCATGTTCCTATTCCTTGCGGCGCAAGTTGAAGCCCAATCTACCAGGCCGCGACGCGTCGCGAGACCCACGCAAAAGACGCCGGCAACAACCGACAAATCTGTTTCGGATCCCTTGCTCCGTCCGCAGCCGACCGCCTCGCCAACGGCACGGCGCAGCAGTTCAAACGATTCGCTGCTTGACGTGCAGCCGGTGACACCGGTCGTGAACACCGTCGCTACTGCCGACACGAAACACGCGTATCTTCTGCTCGAGCAGAAGCAGTTTGCGGCTGCCGCGAAGGAAGCGAAGGCTCTTGCCGCGCAGCACCCGAACGATCCGGAGGCTTGGAAGATCGCCGGCTTTGCCGAGCTCAATCTGAAACAGTATGCCGAGGCGGCAAAGGATCTCGAGAAAGCGGTTGAGCTACAACGCCGGTCCAAACAGGAAGATCCAAACACCGAGAGCGCACTCGGACAGGCCTATGTGCTTTCCGAAAGGTATCAAGAAGCATTGCCGCTGCTCGTTGCCGCCACCACGCGCAATCCGAATCAGCCGGATGCGCTGATGGTGTATTACCGCGGCGTCGCTGAATACAAAACCGGCAAAACCGCCGACGCGGAAAAAAGTTTCAATTCGGTCGTAAAGCTAAATCCCAAGGATTCATTGTCACTCTTTTATCTGGCGCAGATCGCAATGGCGAAGAATGATCTCGACGGCGCGATCGCTTCGCTTAACCGCGCCACCGTAAACGACGCGCGCATGACCGGCGCGTGGACGTTGCTTACGTCGTCATACCTGCGCCGCGCCGCGCTCAGCACGGACCAAACAAAAGCCGACGCAGATTACCTCAACGCCGTTCGCGCCGGCGAGGCTTTGATCAAACTGCGCACCGACGCGGAGGCGATCACCCTCTTCGGTCAGGCGCTGATCGGCGCGAAACAGTATGCACGTGCGGCCGCCGCGCTCGACCGCGCCACGGCTTCCCAGGACGCGACTGGCGTGACGTTTTACCTGTTAGGCGTAGCTCATTCACGCGCGGCGAATTTCCCCAAGGCGATTGCGGCCCTCGAGATGGCCGCGAAGAAGACCCCCGATGACGTCAACATTTATCGGGAACTTGGCTACGCCCACGAAGTGACAAAGCAGTATGCGAAGGCCTTGGCTGCGTACGAGAAAGGCTCGTCGCTTGCGCCCAACGATGCTGACTTCAAAGAGTCGATCGAGCGCGTGAAGCCGTTTGCCAAGTGATTTAAACCAGGAATGACCGAAAGACTCCCGGACCTGGCAGCGACCGCTCGCGCGTTCGCAACCTATTCACTGGTGCCGTATCTCGGTATCTTGTTTTGTCCGGGCGCGGTGCTGGTGGGCACCTTTGGAGTCGTGCGATCGTACGGTTCGTCGCAGCCTGGTGCGGCCCGCCGCGTCTGTTACGTGAGCACCGCCGTCGGCGTGGTCGTTTTGATTGCTCAGTTGCTGCTCTGGTGGATGCTGTATCGAGTGCCTGCGTGGGCGCTTGCTCAGTAATTCAAAACCGGCTAAGGAGATATCCATGCGAATTATTTTTTCAATGCTCCTGATCGGAGCGTTGCTCAGTGGCGCATTCGCTCAGCGTCCCCGCACGATCGAGCCGGAACCAGCCAAGGCCAACGAGCCTGCGCCCGCGCCAAAAACAGTCAAAGCCAAGTATGAAGGCGGCGTTTTCGGTTACACCAAGACGATGGAAGGCACGTTGACCTTCGACGACGTGAATGAGCGATTGATTTTCAAGGACAAGAAGCCACCGAAAGAGATCCACATACCCTACGAGTCAATCACTTCTGCTTTTGCCGACACCCAGAAGCGCCGTCCGGCAGCGGCGACTGTCGCCACCCACATCCCGTCGATCTATGCGCTGCCGGCTCACTTCAT
>DASUOZ010000483.1:0-6682 GCA_036276375.1 Pyrinomonadaceae bacterium
CGACGGGCGGGCGTGAAAGGCGCACGGCGGTTACGCACAAACGGGTAATCGTCACCCAGATCGTCCGCGCCTGACGATCCTCGACCCTGTTTCCAGTCGGCAAAACGCCGGCGCCAACCGTCAATGTCCTCAAGAATCTCCACGCTACTCGCTTCCCTGAAAACTATTGCCGCAACGTACGCGACATTAAAACCAGCGCCACTAAGGCGGCAATCATAGCAAGCCCGAGCGCATTCACCGAATACCCGTGCAAGCTGTTGAACGCGACGCGGCGCACATCGTCCGCGGCGATCTGATCGATTGGCAGGACCATCGCTGCTCGCAACGCGCGCATGCGCGCCGCAATGATCCAGTGACCCACGCCGGTGGCCAGCGCAATCAGCGCCAGACAAATGGCTTCGGCTAGAAACGCGACGCGTCCGGCCGAACCACGTCGCACAAACAGCGTCACCAGAAGCAGCAATGCGATCGCACACCCGGCGACATTCACGACAGCCAGCGAACGCGTAACGATCGCGCCCGCCAGTTCGCTCGCATTCGGCAACCCGTGCGATCGCAAAACGCCAAACGCCGCGGGCGCAACCACGACACTAAAAAACAGCGCCGCCCCAAACCACACTCCCAGCAAGACTAGTCGCGCAGAATTAAAGATAGCTAACCACCTTTCAAAAGCTGGGCCACACAGGAGCACAAGAGATTCTTGCTACCCACATTTGTGCCTCTTGTGCTTCTTCGTGGCTCTAATCAAACTCGTCAACCGCTGCCAACAACCGAATCTTCGGCGGCACTATCTCCGGCTGCGGCAACTGCCGCGGATCGGCGACACTTAACAACCACGACAACGCCACGTCGAGTTGCGCCTGGTATTCCACCAGGTCCAGGGACATGAACACCGCACAGCCCAGTCGCGCAAACTTCTCTTTCGCACGCAAATACATCTGCCGCGCCGCACCAGGCCGGCCGATGTCCAGATGATGAAACGCCACCGCCGACTGAATCATCGCCTGCAAAAACAGTTTCTCCCGCGGTCCAGCCTCGTCCATCCAACGCTCTTCCCACGCGTCGTGCGCCGCATGAAACTCGCCCGCGTTGTAGAGGTCGATGCCGGCAATGTACTCCACCGGATACGCCGCAATGTGTGCTTCGGAATACGGAGCCTCGGTCTCGACTTCAGCCATTGGTTCTTTGCGCGTTCAAACGTGCCGCGATGACTTTCGCCGCCGTGGCGCCTGCGCCAGTCGCGCCACTGATCGTCGGCGCCGCCGGGTTGGAAACATCGCCCGCCGCAAACACCATCGGCACGCTCGTCTCCTGCTCGCGGTTCACAGCGACATAACCGTGCTGGTCCAACTCCACCTGTTTGCGAAACAGGTCCGTATTCGGCTCGACGCCGATGCGAATCAACACGCCACGGACCGCCAATTGAAACGGCTTCAGCCCATCCTTGCGCAGGATCTCAACTGCTTCGACACGTTGCGCGCCCATTATGCGCGTGACGATCGACTCGGTAAAAACCGTAACCGCATGATTCGGCTGTAAACGCTCGACAAACTCACGCCGTGCGCGCAACTTCCGTCCGCGGTGGACCACCGTGACAGTCGGACAAACCTCCGTGAGTAGCAGCGCATTCTCTACCGCCGCATCTCCGCCGCCGATCACACAAACGTCTTCGCCGGCAAACAGCTCGCGGTCGCGAGTGGCGGATTCTATCATCCCTTTCCCGGCAAATTCCTGTTCACCCGGAACGTTCAGGGTCCGTGGTCGCACTCCGGTGGCGAGAACGATCGCGATCGATTGCAAACGTTCACCACTGCGCAAGGAAATCCGTTTGGCCCGCAGATCGACCGATTCGATCTCGGTCTGCGTCCACAGATCGAACGCGGCATCCGCAACTTCCGCGGAGAAATGTTCAAGCAGCTCTTTACCGTTGCGCGCCTTTAGGCCGAGATAGTTATTGATAGGATTATAAACGCGATGCAATTGCCCGCCGATCTCTTCGGCCTGTTCGAGCACGAGCGTGTCGAGGCCCAATTCATCGCACCAAAAAGCCGTGGACAGACCTGCTGGTCCAGCGCCGATGATTATGACGTCGTACATCGTGTTAGAGGCGCCGGGTCTTCGTGCTTGCGCCCGGTCAAAGCTTCCAGCACCTGATCAGGCTGCAAACGCGAGGGCGTCAATCCACCGCTTTCATCCAAAAACTTCACCGCTGAGGTCATCTCGCGATTATCCCTCTTCCACTGTCCCTCTCGGTTGGTTTCCTTTTCATTTAGCGAGCGCAAAGCGTTCGTAAAGTCGCGTCGCGCAATCAGCGGCCGCACCACAGTCTCAGCCCACGAGTAATAGGGATAATCCAGGCGATAGAACCATCCGCCGTTAGCCGGTATGCCAATCAGAAACAGTTCGCCCATCGCATACTTCGAGATAGCTGTAAAAGGAGCCGAATGCCTCGTCGGACTAAAACCACCACCGTGGAAAATATCCGGCGCGAGTGTCACCAGCGAGATCTTCGCATCAGCGTAGTAGCGCACTTGCGATCGGCCACGCTCAAAACTCTCCAACGCGTCCGCGACAGCTTTCCAACCATCGCGCCACAACGGCTCGTAAGCGTTAACGTTCCGCAGCAGTTTTTCGACTTCCGGAAACACCAGCTCGTAAGCAAGCGCATCGTTCTCAGCGATGCGGCTGGCCATTTCGCGCCCGGCCAGCATCTGCGCCAACGGCGAACCATCGTCGTTGTTCGGGCTCGACTGCTCCGCGCCCTGTATCGCGATACTCACACGCACGCCGTCATCGCTCGAGTGTTCGGAAAAATCTCCCGCCTCGGCGGCCGCGATCAACAAATCTCTAAACTCCCAGGCGCGTTCACCCTTAAGCACGGTCCAGCACGACAGCACACCGTCGCAATCGAAGTGATTGTTCGTGACGAGATCGATGCCTTTCGTAAACGAGTCTCTCTTCGGCGAGGCCACAAGATTCAGCGCGATCTCGGTCGACGTGTCAGCCTTCAACTCCGCGGGCGTTTCATTACCTTCCCAATGCGAAAAGTGAATGCTGTTGGGGACCGTCCCGTCGACTGATAACTTGGGCGTGTCTTCAAGCGCATCGGTGTAGAATTCGAATCTCATGCCATCAGAGTGTAGCGCACGCCCGGCACAAACGCGTAAGATAACGGCGCCATGGAAGAGATCACTGCCACTGCACTAAAACAACGGCTCGACAACGGCGAAGACATTCAAATCGTTGACGTCCGCGAAGATAACGAATTCGCCTACGCGCGCATTCCAAACTCCATTCACATCCCGCTGGGCCAGGTGCTCTCGCGCATGGACGAGATCGATCCAAACCGCGAAACGGTCGTGCACTGCAAGATGGGCGGCCGTAGCGCCCGCGCGATCGACGCGCTGCAACGTTCGGGTTTCACAGGGAAACTGGCTAACCTGAAGGGTGGAATTCTCGCCTGGTCTGACGAAGTCGATCCGTCTATACCCAAATACTAGGCAATCCACAGATTCCGCAGAGTTAGTCTGTGCAATCTGTTGGATGGCTTTTACCCAGGCACTCAAGCTACTTGTTAATTCCTTCGAGTTCGATAAAGCGGCTGAGCTTGGTGATCACCATCCCGTCTTCACATTCGAGCCGGCACGAAAGCGCGGGACGATCGCTCTGCTCGCTCTGCCCGTTGAGGTGATACCAGATCTGGCAGTTGGTACATTCGCCGTTCCAGCAGAAGTCGCCGTAGGAGATTGTGTTGATTGAGAGGTACTGAAAACAGCGCAGCAACCGGTTTTTCTCCGGCACACTGACTTTCTTGCCCACGATTTCGATACCGACAAGCTTCTCGTAAGGATCCAGCAGGTCGGCAGCCGAGTCGTCCAGCCCGTTGCTGGCTGCGCTTTGTTCACTCATAGGCAGCGGCAGTATAATCGCAACCTGCGTTATTTGTAACTAAAACGCCGGGGGTTAACAATTTGGCCTTAGTCATCTATTCCAAGCCGGGATGTCCATACTGCCAACAAGCGCGCGAGCACTACACGAAGGAGGGAATTCCCTTTCTCGAGTACGACGCGCAAAACGATAAGGCGCGCCGGGCCGAGATGTTTTCTTACTCGGGCGGCGATCCAACAGTCCCGTGCATCGTGGAAGACGGTAAATATATAGGTTCCGGTTGGGGCGATCCGCCACGTGGTTGAACTGTTCATGATTAAGCCGGCCGGGCGCCGGCGTCCGAAATCTAAAACCTGTCTCCCTCTCACAATCCGACTCGATGAGGAAGGTACATCATGCGCAACAAATCCATTCACCTTTTTATGGTGGTGTTTCTTGTATCATCCCTGCTGTCAATTAACGGCGCGCTGAGAGCACAATCAAACGGAGGAACAGCGCCGCCCAAAGCACCAATGGCAGAAAAGAAGGCGAAGACGACAAACATTCACGGCGACACACTGGTCGACGACTACTTCTGGCTTCGGGAAAAAACGAATCCCGCAGTGTTGGCGCATCTCAAGGCTGAAGACGCGTACACCGAAGCGGTGATGAAGCCCACCGCCGCGTTGCAAGACAAGCTCTACAAAGAGATGCTCAGCCACATCAAGCAAACGGACACAAACGTGCCGTACCGCTGGGGCAATTATTTTTATTACACGCGCACCGAGGAAGGTAAGCAATATCCAATCTTCTGCCGCAAGAAGGGCAGCGTCGACGCGCCGGAAGAGATCGTGATCGATCAGAATGAGCTCGCCAAAGGGCAGAAGTTCATGAGTATCGGTCTGTTCGTGCCGAGTGACGACGGAAACCTCCTCGCCTACAGCACTGACAATACCGGCTATCGCCAGTACACACTGCAAATCAAAAATCTCAAAACCGGCGAGCTGTTTCCCGAACGCATCGAACGCGTCAACGCTTTCGCCTGGGCAACCGACAACAAAACGTTCTTCTACGTGACTGAAGATCAGGTCACTAAACGCAGTGACAAGTTCTTCCGCCATGTCCTCGGAAGCGACAAAATTGATCTGGTTTATGAAGAGAAGGACGAACTGTTTGACATCAGCGCCGGGCGCTCCCGCGACAAAGCGATGATCCTCGTGCACGCGTTCAGCAAAACGTCAACCGAAGCTCGTTATCTGCCGGCAAACGACCCGAACGCTGCGTTGAAGGTCGTGCTGCCGCGAGAGGCGGAGCATGAATACGACGTCGATCATCGCGGCGGACTTTTTTACATCCGCTCCAACAAAGGTGCGAAAAACTTTCGCATCGTGACGGCGCCCGTAAACGATCCGACTGAGAAAAACTGGAAGGAGTTTGTCACGCATCGGCCGGCCGTAAAAGTGGAAGGCGTCGATCTATTCGCCGACCACGCAGTGTTGTCCGAGTGGGAAAACGGTTTGCAACAGCTCGAAGTCATCGACTTCAAAACCAACAAGCGAACCAACATCAAGTTTCCCGAACCCGTTTACGCCGCTGGTTTGACGTCGAATCGCGAGTTCAACACGTCCGTCGTGCGCTACGCGTACAACTCGCTCGTCACGCCGACTTCTTACTTCGACTTCGACATGAACAGCGGTAAATCGACGCTGTTGAAACAACAGGAAGTGCCCGGAGGTTTCGATCGCGCGAACTATAAAGCGGAGCGCGTGTTTGCGACTGCGTCCGACGGCACGAAGATCCCGATGTCGGTCGTCTATCGCAAAGGCGTCAAGCTCGACGGTTCCGCGCCGTTGCTGCTTTACGCCTATGGTTCGTACGGCTACTCGATTCCGCCGACGTTCTCGTCGAATCGTCTGAGCCTGCTGGATCGCGGCGTGATCTACGTGATCGGGCACATTCGCGGCGGCGGTGAGCTGGGCGAAGAGTGGCGCCAGGCCGGTCGTATGATGAACAAGATCAACACGTTCACTGACTTCATCGCATGCGCGGAAGCGTTGATCAAGCTGAAGTACACCTCCAGCGATCGACTCGTGATCGAAGGCGGCAGTGCCGGTGGCTTGTTGATGGGCGCTGTCAGCAACATGCGGCCCGACCTGTTCAAGGGCGTCGTGTCGCACGTGCCGTTTGTTGACGTGCTCAACACGATGCTCGACGCGACGTTGCCACTGACAACGAGTGAATACATCGAGTGGGGCAATCCAAACGAAAAGGCGGCGTACGAGTACATGAAGAGGTATTCGCCGTACGACAACCTGGCGAAGAAGAACTACCCGGCGACACTGGTTAAAGTCTCGCTCAACGATAGCCAGGTGCCTTATTGGGAAGGCGCGAAGCTGGTGGCTAAACTGCGCGCGATGAAAACCGACAACAATCCGTTGCTGTTGAAGGTAAACTTTGGCGCGGGCCATGGCGGCGCCTCCGGCCGTTACGACGCGCTGAAGGAAATCGCGTTTGACTACGCGTTTATGCTGTGGCAGATGGGTATCGCCGACCGCGATCGCGTCACGGAGTAGGAACCAAGAAAGGGCTTCATAGACCGTTCCAAAATGATTGGCTCGACACTGGGGAATTACAAGATCCTCGAGAAGCTCGGTGAGGGCGGTCAGGGAACGGTCTATAAGGCCGTCGATTCCAAGCTGGGCCGGACGCTCGTTATCAAAGTTTTGCCTGCCGAACTCACCTCCAGGGAGGCGAACCTCAAACGCTTTGAACGCGAAGCGCGGCTCGCCTCGGCACTCGATCATCCAAACATCTG
>DASUOZ010000484.1:0-11751 GCA_036276375.1 Pyrinomonadaceae bacterium
ACGCCACGTGGGCCGGCAACTGGTCGGCGGCCAGCAGACCACGATGCCGCTGAAGATCAACATGGGCGGCGTTATTCCCGTGATCTTTGCGTCGTCGGTGTTGTCGATGCCGCAGAGCCTGTTTGCAGCGTTTCCGCCGGACCCGAACAACATGAACACGACGTGGGCCAAGATCTGGACGTTCTTCCAGACTTTCCACGCGAGCGATCCTTATTACGAGTTGATCTTTCTTTCGCTGATCATGTTCTTCACGTTCTTTTACGTGTCGATTGTCTTCAACGTGGAAGAGGTGGCTGACAACCTGCGCAAGCACGGCGGTTTCATGCCGGGTATTCGTCCCGGCCGCGCCACGGCTGAGCACCTGAACTCGATTCTCACCAGACTAACGACAGTCGGCGCGATTTATCTTGCGCTGGTGGCGTTTGTGCCGCAGTTCATGTTGAGCGGATTCAAGATCGCGCGCTTGCCGCTGATTGGCGCCTGGCTCGATTCGTTTGTCAGTACAACGCCCGGGTTCTCGTGGATTCCCAACGGCATGGGTTATCAGTTTTACTTTGGTGGTACCTCGCTGCTCATTCTCGTCGGTGTCGCAATGGACACCGTGGCCCAAATTGAGGCCCAACTGGTGATGCGCAATTACGAAGGTTTCCTGGGCCCGGGTGGTGGCCGGTTGCGCGGACGCCGAGCCTGATTCGTATGGCGAAAATCATCGTGGTGATGGGTGCGCCTGGTGCCGGAAAAGGCACGCAGGCGCGCTTGCTTCAAGAGCGCCTGCGTCTCCCGCAGATCTCTACCGGAGATATTTTCCGGGCGCTCAAGCACGCCGACACTCCACTGGCGCAGGAAGTTAGAGATATCATGACGCGGGGACAACTGGTTCCCGACGAGTTGACAATTCGACTGGTAAAAGAGCGCACAGCCCAGCCCGACTGCAAAAACGGCTACATCCTCGACGGTTTTCCCCGCACGCCGGGCCAGGCGCGGAGCCTCGAACAGCTCGCCGCGGAGCAGGGCATGGACATCATTCCGGTATTGATCGACGTGCCGTACGAGTTGCTCGAGAAGCGAATGACGGGGCGGCGGAATTGTCCGGTTTGTAACGAGATTTACAACATCTATTTCAAGCCGCCGCGCAACGACAACGTTTGCGACCTGCATCCGCAAGCACAGTTGGTGCAGCGCGCGGATGATAATGCCGAAACCGTGCGGGCGAGACTCGCGACCTACGACGAACAGACGCGCCCGTTGATTGATTACTACCGGTCAACCGGTTTGCTGCGAACGGTTGACGGTGGGCGCGAACCGGAAGAGATTTATCGAGACATCGAGCAGATCGTTTCTTGAGCCAAAAAGAGGCACAAGAAGCACAAGACAGGCAAGGGCGTGAAGAAGAGGTTGAGGAACAAAAATAAGAGTGAAAAAACTCTGGTGCATTTTGTTCCGCTTTGTGGCTGATGATTATCGGGAAGTCAAAACGGGAATTGGATAAGATGCGCGCCGCGGGCCGGCTGGTCGGCGAGGTGTTGGCGCATCTGCGGACGCTCGTCGCGCCGGGCGTGACCACGATGGAGATTGACCGCGCCGCCGAGAAGATGATCCGCGACGCGGGCGCGCTGCCGACGTTCAAGGGTTATAACGGTTTCCCGTATTCGATCTGCGCCTCCGTTAACGAACAGGTGGTCCACGGCTTTCCTTCCAACTACCAGTTGCAGGAAGGCGATATTTTTTCGATCGACGTCGGGGTGACGTTGGAAGGCTTTGTCGGGGACACGGCGACGACGGTTCCGGTCGGAAACGTGAGCGAGGACCGGTTGAAGTTGATCCAGGTCACGGAGGAGTGTCTCGAGCGCGCTATCGAGCAATGCCGGGCGGGTAAGCATCTGGGCGATATCGGTTGGGCGGTGCAGGAGCACGCCGAGGCAAACGGCTATTCCATCGTGCGGGATTACGTTGGCCACGGCATCGGCCGGCGGATGCATGAGGATCCGCAGATTCCGAACTACGGGCGTCCCGGATTGGGGCAGAAGATCAAGAGCGGGTACGTTTTTGCTGTGGAACCGATGGTCAACCTGGGCACGCACCACACGAAGGTCCTGTCCGATGGTTGGACGGTGGTGACGATGGACGGCCAACCGAGCGCGCACGTGGAGCACACGATCGCCATCACTGAAGAGGGCCCGGAGGTCCTGACGCTCGTGCGCGAGGCCTCAGCCGCCCCGGCCTAAGTCTCCGGGTTTGGCAAATAAAAAGGCCGCGTGCTATTATTCGCAGTTTGTCGGCAGCGTCAAAACTTCAATCTGAGAGGGTATGGCGAAGGAAGAGGCGATAGAAGTCATGGCCAAGGTCCTGGAGACTTTGCCTAACGCTATGTTCAGGGTTGAGTTGGAAGAAAGCCAGCACCAGGTGCTCGCGCACATTTCGGGGAAAATGCGCAAACACTTCATTCGGATTTTGCCGGGCGACAGGGTTTTAGTTGAGCTTTCGCCGTACGACCTAAATCGCGGTCGAATCACATATCGGTACAAATAGATAGCTGAAGAGTCGAAGAGGGTTAGTTATGAAAGTCCGTGCGTCAGTAAAGAAGATGTGCGACAAGTGCAAGGTCATCCATCGCAAAGGTGTGGTGCGGGTGATTTGCGTCAATCCCAAGCATAAACAGAGACAAGGATAACGAGAAATAAGATGGCACGTGTAGCTGGAGTAGATCTGCCACCTAACAAGAGAGCTGAGATTGGTCTCACCTACATCTACGGCATCGGCCGTTCGCGCTCGAACGCGGTGCTCAAGGAAGCGGGTATCAACCTCGATACGCGTGTTCGCGATTTGAGTGAAGACGAACTGAGCCGCATTCGTAGCATTCTGGAAGCTCAGGGTGAGATTGAAGGCGACCTGCGCAAGCGTGTGCAGATGGACATCAAGCGGTTGATGGACATCGGCTGCTATCGCGGACTGCGGCATCGCCGTTCGCTGCCCGTGCGCGGCCAGCGTACGCACACCAACGCTCGCACTCGTAAAGGTCCGCGCCGCGCCACGATCGCCAAGAAGAAGGCGCCGGGCAAGAAGTAAGCATTGATCCGTTAACTGAGAACTTATGGCAAAAGCAGGCGGAAAGAAGAAGGTCTTTCGGAAGAAAGAGAAGAAGAACGTTCCCAACGGTATCGTTCATATCGCGGCGTCGTTCAACAACACGATGATTTCGATCACGGACCTCGAAGGAAACCTGATCGCGCAGTCGTCGGCAGGCGCCCGCGGTTTTCGCGGCTCGCGTAAGGGAACTCCCTTCGCGGCGCAGCAGGCGGCGTTTGAAGCAGCCAAGAAAGCGCACGAAGCCGGCATGCACCAATGTGAGGTGCGTGTGAAAGGCCCCGGCGGTGGTCGTGAATCAGCCATCCGCGCGATTGCCAACGCCGGCATTCGCGTCACCACGATTCGCGATACGACGCCCATTCCGCACAACGGTTGCAGGCCGCCAAAGCGGCGTAGAGTTTAATTAATTAACCCAAAGGATGAAGGGTCGAGTGTCTTTTCGGAAAAGACACGACCTGTAAACTTTTCCGTCTAAAACAGACTGGAGGCAAATAGTTGGCTAGGTATAGAGATGCAGTGTGTCGCCTTTGCCGTCGCGAAGGCGCAAAGCTCTTTTTGAAGGGCGATCGTTGTTACAAACCCGCTTGCCCGATTGAGAAACGCGGTACTCAACCGCCGGGGCAGCATGGCAACTCGCTGCGACGCGGCAAGGCGCTGGTCGGTTACGGCCAGCAGTTGCGCGAGAAGCAGAAGGTCAAGCGCATCTACTTCATCCTTGAAGGGCAGTTTCGCAACTATTTCGAACGCGCTGCTCGCATGAAGGGGATCACGGGCGAGAACCTCCTGTTCCTGCTGGAGCGGCGACTGGACAATGCGGTCTATCGTGCCGGTTTCTCCACTTCCCGCCGTCAGGCCAGACAGTTGGTCAATCACGGTCATATTCTTGTTAACGACCGCAAAGTCGATATTCCCTCTTACCAGGTGAAACCCGGCGACCTGATCAGTGTGCGCGAAGCGAGCCGGAAAAACACACACATCGAAGGCGCGTGGCAGACGGCGTCTGGTCGTGGCCGGCCGTCGTGGATTACGGCGGACGGTGGCGATATGAGTGCGCGCGTCATCAGCTTGCCGGTGCGCGACGACATCGACCGTCTGATCAATGAGCAGTTAATCGTCGAACTTTATAGCAAGTAATTTTAGGAACCTGAACGCTATGGCTATGGATCAAAATAATCTTTGGCAGGGATTTCAAATGCCGCGCCGGCTCGCGGCAGACGCAGAGACGCTGACGGAACGCTACGGCCGTTTCTCGGCCCAGCCGTTCGAACGGGGCTTCGGCACCACGGTCGGCAACTCGCTTCGTCGCGCGCTTCTTTCGTCAATCGAAGGAGCGGCGATTACAGCCGTGAAAATCGAAGGCGTGGAGCACGAGTTCTCCTCGATTAAGGGCGTGGTGGAAGATGCCACCGACGTCATCCTGAATTTGAAACAGGTGCCCTTCAAACTTCACAGCAGCGAGCCGAAAACTCTTCGCATCAACAAAGAGGAAGCAGGCGAAGTTACGGCTGCGGATATCGAAGCTGACGCGGACGTGGAGATTCTCGATCCGACGGTGCATATCGCGACCGTCAGTGAAGGTGGATCGCTGCGCGTCGAGATGCGCCTGAAGCGTGGTCGCGGCTACGTCTCGGCGGATCGCAACTTCGACGAAGACTTGTCGCTCGGTTACATCCCGATCGACTCGGTCCATACGCCGGTCAAGAAAGTTAACTACCAGGTTGAAGCCGCGCGTTTGGGCCAGAACACCGAATTTGACAAGCTGACGATCGAGGTTTGGACCGATGGTTCGGTCAAACCCGAGGATTCGATCGGGCTGGCGGCGAAGTTGATCAAGGACCACATGTCGATCTTCATCAACTTCGAGGAAGACACCGACGACTACGCTTACGCGAAGATGGAGCGGCCGCCGCTGCCGCGTAACGACCAGTTGGATCGTTCGGTCGACGAGCTGGAGCTTTCGGTCCGTTCTTACAATTGCCTGAAGAACGCCGACATTCGCACCATTCGCGATCTCGTCCAGCGTACGGAGCGCGAGATGCTCGCCACGAAGAACTTCGGCAAGAAGTCGCTCAACGAGATCAAGGAGATCCTGAACGGTATGGGTCTCGACTTCGGCATGGAATTCGACGAACAAGGAAATCCGATTCCCGGCACCGGCGGTCGCGACGGCGCCGACCTTTCGGATTTCGAAGGTGATGAGGAACAGTAAGGTAGCGCCATGCGACACTTAAAGGCACATCGCAAACTCGGCCGGACCAGCGAACATCGCACGTCGATGTTGCGCAATCTGGCGACGTCATTGATCAACTCCCGTGAAGAGCGCATCGTTACCACTTTGCCGAAAGCAAAGGAGCTCCGCCCGTTCGTCGAGCGCGCCATCACTTTGTCGCGCCGCGCGCGTAATCTGTCAGACGACGATGCTCGTGCTTTGCACCTGCGCCGGCAGGCGGCCGGCTTCTTTCACGCGGGAAATACCAGCGTGGCTTCGCTCACCGGTAAGCGCGGGCAACTGCGTCCCACCCGAACCGCCGGCGTGGCCGCGTTGCGCCGTCTCTTTAACGAGCTCGGCGAGCGTTACAAGGATCGTCCGGGCGGTTACACCCGCATCCTGAAGCTCGGCCATCGCGATGGCGACGCGGCCGAGTTGGCCATCATCGAGCTCGTCGATAATCCGCGCGAAGTTGAGGCTGCGGAAGCCGAGAAAAAACGGAAGGCTTCGGCTGCGAAGAAGAAGTCATCGAAGAAGGCGGCTAAGAGCGAACCCACAGACGAAACAGCGAGCACAGATCAATCCGAATAATCTGTGGTTGGCTTGAAACGCATGGCTGGACGCAAAGAACAGAGCGACAACTCCGCAAAAGCTTCCGTCAACATGGACGAGTTGCGCGAACTGATCGCCTTGCTACGCGATAACGGGTTGGCAGAGTTGGAGCTCGAACGCGAAGACTTTCGCGTGCGTTTGCGCCGCGAAGGTGCTTCAGTTTCCGGTGATCACGCGGGCGACCACTTTACGCTCACGGAGATGGTGCGTAATGCGTTTGCTGCTAATCCGCCCGCAGCCGGCGTGGCAGAACCAGCAGCCCCGGCGCCTCCGCAGACCGCGCATCCGGGCGCTGAGGCAACTACCGCCGCATCAGCGGACCAGGATCTCCACATCGTGCCTTCTCCGATTGTCGGCACGTTCTATCGTTCGCCGTCACCTACCGCCGAGCCGTTTGTGAAAATCGGCAGCAACGTGGAATCCTCGACGGTCGTGTGCATCATCGAAGCCATGAAACTCATGAATGAGATTCAGGCCGAGACGAGCGGGGAAGTTGTCAAGATTTATGTTGAAAACGGCCAGCCGGTTGAGTACGGCCAGCCGTTGTTCGGAATCCGAAGTTAAAGGCACCAAGAGGCACAAAAGGCACAAGCGATGTCTTTGTGCCTCTTGTGCTTTTTTGCAGCAGGTCTCATATGGCCTTCGAACCGCGCAAGTTCAAAAAGATTCTGATCGCCAATCGTGGCGAGATCGCCTGCCGTATCATCTGGACCTGCAAAGAGATGGGCATCAAGACGGTCGCGGTCCATAGCGACGTCGATCGCGACTCGCTGCATGTGCGCTTCGCCGATGAGGCAGCCTGCATTGGACCAGCGCCGTCGGCGCAGAGTTATCTCAACATTCCCGCCATCATCTCGACCGCCGAGATCTTCAACGTCGACGCGATTCATCCCGGTTACGGTTTTCTCGCGGAGTCGCCCTACTTCGCCGAGATCTGCGACGCGTGCAACATCAAGTTCATTGGCCCATCCGCAAACGTCATTCGCCTGATGGGCGACAAGATCGAAGCCCGCCGCGTGATGCACGAGGCGGGTTTGCCGGTCGTGCCGGGAAGTCCGGCTGCGGTGACTTCCGAAGAAGAAGGTTTGAAACTCGCGCGTGAGATCGGTTTCCCGTTGATCGTGAAGGCGTCCGCGGGCGGTGGTGGACGCGGCATGCGCATCGTGCGTTCGGAACAGGAGCTTGGCAAAGCGCTCGAGACCGCGTCGACCGAAGCGGCGGCCGCTTTCAACGACGGCAGTGTTTACATCGAACGCTACATCGAGCAGCCCCGACACATCGAGATCCAGGTGCTGGCGGATGAATACGGCAACTGTATTCACCTCGGCGAGCGCGAGTGTTCGATTCAACGGCGCCATCAGAAGCTGATGGAAGAAGCACCGTCGACGGTGTTGACGCCGGAGTTGCGCAGGAAGATGGGCGAGGCCGCCGTCTCCGCATGTAAGAAGCTCGGCTACTCGAGCGCCGGAACGGTGGAATTCCTGCTGGACGCGCAGGGCAATTTCTATTTCATGGAGATGAACACGCGCATCCAGGTCGAGCATCCGGTCACCGAGATGGTCACGCTCGCGGACATCGTGCGTAACCAGATTCGGATCGCTGAAGGCGAACCGCTCGGCTACACGCAGGACGACCTGCTGATCGTCGGCCACGCGATCGAGTGTCGTATCAACGCCGAGGATCCCGAGAAGTTTGCGCCTTCGCCCGGGACGATCACGGCGTTCAACCTGCCCGGCGGGCCGGGCGTGCGCGTTGATACGTTTGTCTATTCCGGATACCGGGTTTCGCCGTTTTACGACTCGCTAATCGCCAAGGTTATCGTGCACGCGCGGACGCGCGAACTGGCGATTGCGCGGATGAAGCGCGCGCTCGACGTGATGGTGGTCGAAGGCATCAAGACGACCATTCCGCTGCACCAGAAGATCATGGACGATCCGAAGTTCCGAAAGGGCGAGATCGATACCAACTTCATGGAATATTTCCTCACCAAAAACGGCCGGAAGGTCGAAACGGCCGCAGGCAAGCCCTAGGGCGTCGGGCGGGCTTGGAGTTTACATTTGGGTTCCCTTATAATGTCCGACTTTTCTATGGCGATTTGAGTCGTCTGAGAGGGTAAATAGAAGATGTCACACGCAGTTATCAGAGCCGGCGGCAAACAGTTTCTGGTCAAAGAAGGGCAGACGGTTCGTGTTCCTTCGTTGGAAGCCGAAACCGGGAGCTCGATTGAGCTCGAAACGTTGTTAACGTCCGGCGAAAACGCCGCGAAAGCGACCGTCGTGTCGCACGGCAAGGATCAGAAGATCGTTGTCTTCAAGAAGAAGCGGCGCAAACAGTACAAACGTACGCGCGGGCATCGGCAGGGCTACACGACGCTGAAGATCGATTCGATTGGTTAAGAGGTTAGTGTTATGGCACACAAAAAAGGTGTTGGTTCATCTCGTAACGGCCGCGACTCGCAGGCGCAGCGTCTCGGACTGAAGAAATTTGGCGGCGAACACGTGCTCGGCGGAAACATCATTGCCCGCCAGCGCGGTACGAAGTGGAAACCCGGCAACAACGTCGGCCGTGGTAAAGACGACACGCTCTTTGCGCTGATCGAAGGCGTGGTGAAGTTTGAAGACAAAGGCCGCGCCGGTAAGTTTGTCAGCGTCTATCCACTGGAGCAAACTGCTGCTTAGAAAAGTTATCGTAGAAGTTCGCGACGCCTGAGCAGCATATAAACTGCGCGCCCCGGCGTCGCTTTCATTTTTGTGTCGCTTTCAGTTTTTAGATGTTCATTGATCGCGCCAAGATTTACGTCGCGGGTGGCAACGGAGGTAACGGAGTTACTGCTTTCCGGCGTGAGAAGTTTGTCCCGCGTGGTGGTCCATCAGGCGGTGACGGCGGTCGCGGCGGCGACGTCATTCTCGTGGCGGATGCTTCGCTTAATACGCTGCTGCATCTGCGCTACAACCCGCGTCACGTCGCCGGCCGTGGTTTGCACGGCGAGGGTTCGAATCGATCGGGTCACGACGGCGCTGATTTAACTGTTCACGTTCCCGTAGGAACACAGATCTTTGATGCTGAAACGGGCGAGTTGTTACACGATCTGAATCGCGACGGCGATCGCTGGCTGGCCGCGCGCGGCGGCCGTGGTGGCTTTGGTAATGCGCATTTCACGTCGTCGACCAATCGCGCGCCGCGTTATCACCAGAGTGGCAGCAAGGGTGAAGAGCGCGAGCTGCAACTCGAGTTGAAACTGCTCGCGGATGTTGGTCTCGTCGGTTTTCCCAACGCCGGCAAGTCGACCTTCATTTCGACGGTTTCCGCCGCGAAGCCGAAGATTGCCGACTATCCGTTCACCACGTTGGAACCGCACCTCGGCGTGGTTGATCTCGGAGACTTTCGAACGTTTGTCATCGCCGACATTCCCGGTTTGATTGAAGGCGCACACGCGGGCGCGGGTTTGGGCGATCGATTTTTGCGGCATATCGAGCGCACGAAGTTGTTGCTGCATCTCGTTGACGTGTCGTCGTTTTCCGGCAGAGAACCGGTTGCTGATTACGAAACGGTGAACCACGAGCTTGCGTCGTACAACGCCGACCTGGCGACGCGTCCGCAGTTCGTGGTGGCTACCAAGATCGACGCATTGGACGATGCGGAGCGGCTCGACTCGTTGCGCGCGCGTGCGGCAGCGGATAGCAAACCGTTCTTTGCGATTTCATCCGCGACCGGCGCAGGCGTTCGCGAACTCGTCAACGCAATTTCAGCAAAACTGGACGAGATCGCCGCGGCGAACACGCAAACGGACACCGTGGAACTGGCTTTGTAGAGATGGCCGAGCGCACGCGCATAGCCTTGTATGGCGGAACGTTCGATCCGGTTCACTTAGGACATTTGGAAGTTGCGCGCAGGGTTTGCGAGTTATTTGAGATTGAGAAAGTCGTTTTCATTCCGGCTCAGCTCGCGCCGCATAAGACTGGCCGGCCGGTAACGGAGCCGATACATCGCTATGCGATGCTGGCGCTGGCGACCGCGGACGATCCGCAACTCGTGATCTCGACGTTTGAGCTCGACGCGCCGGATCGGCGTTACACGGTCGACACCGTAGCTGAGTTTCAGCGGCTGCTGGGCGACGACACGGAGTTGTTCTTCGTCATGGGCGCCGACTCGTGGTCCGAGATCACGACCTGGCGTGACTGGCAGCGGCTGCTGAAGATGACGAACCACATTGTCGTCACGCGTCCGGGTTACGACGTTCCTCCGGCGCCCGCAGGTTTAGGCGAGCGAATCTTCTTCACTGACGCAGTGAAGAAGGACATTTCGGCGACAAACATCCGCCGCTTGGCAAGTGAAGGACGTTACGACGAGTTGGAAAACCTGGTCCCCCGGTCCGTGGCTGTTTACATAAAGAAGTACGCGATTTATAGAGATTCGAATGAAGCAAAACTCAACAGTTAAAGAACAGTCTCTGCATCCTCAACCGGCTGCTCGTACGCAGACGCAACCTCATGTCGCGCCTGAACCGGACAAGTGCGACGACCAACTGGACGAGCGCATCTGCACGGCGCTACATGCGGGCAGCGAGAAGAAGGCGATCGATCCGGTCGTGCTGGACTTGCGCGACATCGCGAGCTTTACCGATTACTTCGTGATCTTCAGTGGCGCGAACGAACGGCAGGTGCAAGCCATTTCCGACGAGGTTTACGAGACACTGAAGAAGTCGGGAGAGCCGGCGGCGCGGGTTGAGGGTTACAACACTGCGGAATGGATCCTGTTGGACTACGGCGACTTCGTGGTCCATGTGTTCGAACAGAAGGCGCGGAAGTTTTATGACCTCGAGCGTTTGTGGCGCGAGTCGAAACGGGTTGTCCTGCCTCCTGAGTTTACGGGCGAAAGTCAGAGTTCTTTGAGTAAAGAATCGTGATCGAACTGTTTGCGCGCTCTCCCGGAATGCGCGAGGCGGTGGGTCTCGCGGAGCGCGTCAGTTCAACCGATACGAACGTGCTGATCACCGGTGAATCGGGCGCAGGCAAGGATGTGCTGGCAGCTCATATTCACTGGAAGTCGCCGCGTGCGGCGCAGCCGCTCGTCAAGATCGACTTTTCGACATTGCCTGGTGAGTTGCTGGAATCGGAACTTTTCGGATACGAGCGCGGCGCGTTCACCGGAGCGAGTGAAGCAAAGGCGGGGCGGCTTGAAGCAGCGCAAAACGGAACTCTGGTGCTCGACGAGATCGCGCACCTTTCGACCGATGCGCAGGCGAAGTTACTGCGGGTGATCGAGACGCGCGAGTTCGAACGCCTGGGTGGCCGCAAGACGATCAAGCTCGATGCCCGTTTGGTGGCATTGACCAACGTCGATCTGGGCGCGGCAGTGAAAGCGGGACGCTTTCGCGAGGACCTGCTTTACCGTTTGGACGTGATTCACATTCGCGTGCCGCCGTTGCGTGAACGCAAAGACGATCTCGCAAAACTGATTCAGCACTTTGTGAAGCACTACGCGGCGAAGCACGGGCGCAAAGTCGAGCGTGTCGCGGCGCCAGCGCTGGCGGTGCTTCAGTCGTATGACTATCCGGGCAATGCCCGGGAACTGGCGAACATCATCGAGCGCGCCGTGATCGTGGCGAATGGAAAACGGCTCGAAGAGCACGACCTGCCGCCGGGGCTGAATGCCGCAGTCAGCGCGCGCCGGCAGAAGGACAAGCCGCCGACTCTCGCGGAACTGGAGGCGTCATACATTACTGAAGTTCTGGCCCGGACAAACGGAAACAAGACCGAGTGTGCGCGCATCCTCGGCATCAGTCGTAAGAATTTATACGAGAAGATCGCGCGCTATCGACTCTAAGCCATCCACAGATTACG
>DASUOZ010000485.1:0-5655 GCA_036276375.1 Pyrinomonadaceae bacterium
GGGGTTTGCGCGATCGCGTGCGTGTAGACCACTTCGTTAACCATCACCGTTCCTGCGTCAATCTGTTCCGCCAGCCGGCGGCCACGCGCGACGTCCGCCGTAAACACTGCTGCCGTTAACCCGTAGACACTGTCGTTCGCCAGTCGCACGGCTTCGTCGTCCGTCGTGAACGTCATGATCGGCAGCACTGGTCCAAACGTCTCATCCCGCATGATGTCCATCGAGTGGTCCACCCGCGTGACCACTGTCGGTTCGTGAAACCATCCGTCAGTGTTCTCGACGCGGCGCCCGCCGGTTTCGATGTGCGCTCCGCGCTCGACCGCGTCCTGAATGTGCTCCTCGACGATGTGTAACTGCCGCTCGTTGGTCATCGCGCCCAGATCGATTCCGTCAGCGGGTGGTCCAAGTTTCAGTTTGCGGGTCTCGTTGACCACAAGCTCCGTAAATTCCTTCGCGACGGATTCGTGAACGTACAGACGCTCGATCGACGCGCATGCTTGTCCCGCGTTGCAAAAGCCACCCCAAACAGCCGCCCGCGCCGCGTTCGTGAGATTTGCGTCTTCAAGCACGACCATCGGATCTTTACCGCCAAGCTCGAGCACGACCGGCGTCAAGTGTCGTGCGGCCACTTCCGCGACGCGCTTTCCGGTAGCGACGCTGCCCGTAAACATGATCTTGTCGACCGGGGCGTCGACCAACGCCGCGCCGGTCGATCCGTCGCCGGTAACGATCTCCAGCAACCCTTCCGGCAGTCGCGCCTGTTGGAACACTTCGCCAATCTTCAACGCGCTCAGCGGCGTCAGTTCACTCGGTTTCAGCACCACGGCATTACCGGCCATCAAGGCCATCACGACTTCGTCGAGCGGTGTGGCCCACGGAAAATTCCACGGCGAGATGATGCCGACGACGCCAAGCGGTTTGTAGACGACATAAGACGAGCGGCCCATCAAGTCATACTGGCCGATCGCGATCTTTTGCCGCGTCAACATGCGCTCGGTGTTGCGCGCGAAGTAGTGCATGAGATCGAGCGCCGGCACGATTTCCATCGACGTTGCTTCCGCGGCCGGTTTGCCGGTTTCACGCGAGATCAACGCGGCAATCTCATCGACCTGCGCGAGCACGATCTCGCGCGCTCGCAAAACGAACTGCGCACGTGCGCGATACGAAAGCTGCGACCACGCGTGTTGTGCCTGCCGCGCCCTTTGCACCGCCGCGGCGACGTCGTCTGCATCCATCAACGGCACGCGCCCGTTCTCGCGGCCCGTCGACGGGTTGACCAGCACGATCTCACGCGCTTTTGGGGTCGATGGCAGACTTTGAATACTCATCAGGTACAATGTAGGTCCAAATTATTCCAGCCACAAGAGGAAGACCCTGATGAGCAGATCTCAACTCGCTGAGTTTAAGCGTCGTATGCAACCAAACTCCGTCGCTATCATTCCGGCCGCGCGCGAGACCACGCGTTCGAACGACACGCACTATCGCTTTCGCCAGGATTCCGACTTCTTCTACCTGACGGGTTTCGAAGAGCCCGACGCGATCGCCGTCATCAAACCGGGCGAGACGCACGAGTATGCATTGTTTGTCCGCCCACGTGATCCGGAGCGAGAGATTTGGGACGGCCGCCGCGCGGGAGTCGAGGGTGCGAAAAGCGAGTATGGGGCTGAAGAGGCGCTCCCTATCGACGAGTTTGATGCGAAACTGCCGGAGATTCTCAACAACGCAGAAATACTCTATTACCGGCTTGGCGCGCAGCGCGATTTGGACGACAAGATCATTCGCGAGATCTCTCGCATGCGCGCGTTAAATCGCAAACCCATTCACCCACCGCAGACGATCGTCGATCCGGCGACGATCATTCACGAGCTGCGCGTCATCAAGAGCCCCGACGAGTTGGAAATCATGCAGACCGCGGCGGACATCGCTGCCGAAGCTCACTGCGAGGCAATGAGAGCCGTGCGTCCGGGCATGAAGGAGTTTGAAGTCGAAGCGTTGATCGAACAGATCTTCCGTCGTCGCGGCGCCGCGGGGCCGGCGTACACGTCGATAGTCGGCGCTGGTCCAAACGCCACCGTACTCCACTACATCAACAACGACGGCGAGTTGCGCGACGGCGAGCTGTTGCTGGTCGACGCGGGCGCCGAATACAAAGGCTACGCGTCAGACATCACGCGCACGTTTCCCATCAGCGGCCGTTACTCACCGGCACAACGCGAGATTTACGATCTCGTGCTAAAGGCGCAGATGGCGTGTGTGGAAATGGTGCGGCCCGGCGTCACGCACGATCAACTCAAGCAGCATTCGGTCGAAGTGTTGACGGAAGGGATGGTGGAGCTGGGCCTTTTGAAAGGCGACCCCGAACAGCTAATCAAAGACAAGCAGCACGAGAAGTTCTACATGCACGGGCTTGGTCACATGCTCGGTATCGACGTTCACGACGTCGGTCGTTACTACTTCGGCAAGGAGTCGCGCGCGCTCGAGCCCGGCGTCGTGATGACGGTCGAGCCCGGGATCTACATTGCGCCGGACACAGAAGATGTGCCGGAGAAATATCTCGGCATCGGCGTGCGTATTGAGGACGATGTGCTGTGCACAAACAATGGTCCAAGAGTGTTGACGAGTAAGGTTCCGAAACAGGCGGACGAAATCGAAGCGTTGATGGCTCGGTAAGTTAATCCACAGATTACACAGAACACCTCTGTCTGAAAGAACTCTGCGTAATCTGTGGATGGTTTAGCGTGAGAGTTCAGTGTCCGTGATCATCAGCGCGCTGTAACCGTGACGCCAATAGTTTCTTTGGTCTGAGAAATCGACGCCCGGAACAACACTCGGCGCCGCGACTGAGGCGCGGCGAGCGCCGAGCAGCCGCCCGAGCTCGATCAATCCGGCGACGCCGCTCGCGTTGTCGTCAGCGCCCGGCAAAGGTCCGCAAGCGTCGTAGTGTGCGCCGATGACGATTCGTTCCGGAGTGTCTGGTCCAAAGCGCGCGATCACGTTGCGATAGGATTGGTTCTCAACACGATAAGCTTGTTCGGAAACGGAACCGCCCGCCTGCGTGAGTTCGCCGGAAATGTACGCGGCTGCGCGATCGAGATTTTCCGGGTGAGTGATATCTCGCGGCGAAAGGTCAACCGCGAGTTTACGCACGTGTGCTTCAAGGCGCGCGGGATCGACCGTGCGCACGGGATTGGGTTGCGCGCGTGAGAGCAGTGGTTGGGTCAACCAAAACCACACCGCTACAAGCAACAGGACCATTCCGGCAAGAATCCACAGCATGATCTTGATAATACGCGTTCGCCAGGGTGTTGTTTCGGGAGTGGAGAACACGAATCAGGTTGACAGCTCAGCCACGATCTCGCGCATCGCGCGACGCGCTTCTTCCACCTCTTCAGGTTTGAAAGAGATCGCGCCGACGACTGCGTGACCGCCTCCGCCGTAGCGTTCGCAGATCTTCGCGATGTTGTGCGTGCGAGGCTTCGGCGCCCAGGGATTCGAGCCGACTGAGATCTTGGTACGCTGCGACCCGCGCGTGAGCGCAACCGAATAGGTGGTCTGCGGGTATAGATAGTACGGAATGAATTTGTTGAAGCCCTCGTAGCCCTCATCGACGAGGTCAAACTGCACCACGCCGTCCGCGAAGCTCGCTTTTCTCTTGACGGCTTCGAGCGTTTGCAGATGCTGTTGCAATATCGGCTGGAAGCGCCGTTGGACTTCCGCGCTGGTGGCCACTTCTTCCAGCGAATGTGTAGTCAGGTCGCGAATGATCCGTTCGATGAACGAATCATCCGGGTCTGCCTCGATTACCTGCATCAACTGCAACGCCGGCTCTTTCAGTTCAACGCACTGTGCCGGCGACTCGTAAAGCGCGCCGTCGATGATGTGTGCCCAGTGGACCAGCGATTTGATTGGTTCGGGATTGAATCCGAAGCGCTCGTGCGCGACGTCGGCGATGAACTCGGTACACGATTTTCGCGTCGCGTCCAGAAACTTCTTGCCGGACGTGTCGGCGCGAAAGTGCGCCTCGTCTTCGGGTGTGAGAAAAGCCGACTCGTGGTGATCGAACCACCAAGTCAACCTGTCCGACGCGGCATACTTGAAGTCGACAATTGCATTCTCGTCAGCATCAAACATCGTGTGGTCAAACAGGTTGCCGGGCCGATGCAGCAAGCCGGTGTAATTGACTTCGGCTTCAGGATGGATGCGTTCTTTGTAGAAGCGCGTGAAAGTGGCCGCCGAAGCGACGCCGTCGAAGCAGTGGCCGTGGTAAAGGAGACGAAGTTTCACTGACAGTTTTTACAGGGCTCGATTACGCCGGCCGAAGTGCCACTTGTGGGTGCGACTTTCGCAGCGATGAACTTGTCTACCTCGTCTTCGATCAACTCGCCGTTCACGACCCACGCCTTCTCCGTCAAAACGTCGCCCTTGCGATTTACCTTGGCTGGTTCGAGGAAGATGTTCCAGGGCGAGCCCCAGTTGCGGTTGTCGCCGGTTGATTGCCGGTATGCGTAATGTGGTGTCTGTAATTTTTCATCGCGCGATTCCGATTCGACGACGACCGGATATGGCGGACCAGCCTCGCCCCAAAATTGGCGAATCTGATCCAGCGAGGCGTACTCGCCGATTCCAATCACCAAAAAGCCCTGGTCCTTATACTTCTGATACAACTTCTCGGCGATCGGAGCTTCGTTGCGCCAGTTTGCGCACCACGGTGCGAAGTAAACGATCATCACCAGCTTCTTGCCGGCAATCAGCGAACGCAGATCTTCGTCTATGGCAGTTTTGAGATTCGGCAGCGTCCAATTTTTATAGTTTACGGTCTTCTCCACCAGCGGCGAGTACTCGTGGCTCCCCTGGGCTTGAGCTGGAGTTGGAGCTTGGGCTGGAGCTTGGCCCTGCGCCAATGCCGTGACCGGTGAGAGTGCGAAAGCGAGAACGGAGGCGAACAAAAACTTCTTCATGGTGTTACCTCACTGCTTACCTGGCTGCGCTGGCTGTCGCCGGCGTTTCCGCGAGGAGCGGTTTGACTGCTGCTTCCCAGCCGGCTTTGTCTCGGGCTCCGATGATCTTTTGCCGAATGCGTCCCTGACGATCGATCAGGTAAGTGGTCGGCAACACTGACTGCGCGAATTTTACTTTCGCATCACTGCCGCCGATCAAGACCTGGTAATCAAACTTTACGACGTCCTGCTGATACGCGTTGACGTCACTAATGCTGTCGTCGAGCGAAGCGCCGACGATGCGCAGCCCCTGTGTTTCCAGCTCGTGCTGCAAGGCATTTAGTGCCGGAATTTCTTCACGACACGGAATGCAGTAAGTGGCCCAGAAGTTGAGCATCACGACCTGACCTTGCAGTGACTTCAAGCTGTAGGGCTGGTCCGCGAGCGTGCGAAACTCGACGTCCGGCAAGGGCTCGAAGCTGGCGTTTACGGGCGGCGGGTCCGACGGTTTTGTTGCCTGTCCCTGCAGCTTAAAAATTCCTTCGAGGTTGGGAATTAACGACGCGATTCTCGAACTAGCCAACTGCGTCGATTGCCCGGTCATCACCAGCACGCCAACCAGAATCAGCACAACACCGGAAACAACTTCGACCTTGTGCAGGTGCTTGCGGAAGTTTTTGTAAAAACCGAGAAATTGATTGATGCCGAGGCCGGTTAT
>DASUOZ010000486.1:0-9796 GCA_036276375.1 Pyrinomonadaceae bacterium
ACCGCACGATCCCTCAAGCCGTCACGCTGTTGCTGCGGGAAGAAGGTGGGCCACTGCACGTCAACGAAATCTATAACCGCCTGCTCGAAGGCGGCTTCCGCTTTACCGGTCAGAACCCGACGATCAGCGTCGCCGTTTCCCTCAATCGCAACACCCGCTTTCGCAAAGTCGCGCCCGGCACTTTTGATCTCGTAATGCGCGACGCGTCCAAGGCTTCGTAGGCCGCGGATGAACTCGTTGGGTCCCACGACATGCGCGCGATAATTCTTTCCGCAGGTTACGGCACACGTCTTTGGCCGCTCACTGAAGATCGCACCAAACCAGCCATTCCCATCCTCGGCAAACCGCTCGTCGGTTACGTCGCGGAGTACATCGCGAGTTATGGCTTCGACGATATCGTCGTGAACCTGCATCACCGGCCGGAGTCGGTTCGCGCAGCGCTCGGCGACGGCAGCCGGTTTGGCGTCAAGCTGCACTACGTCGAAGAACCCGTGATCCTCGGCACCAGCGGCGCGCTCGACAACACCCGCGAGTTCTTCGAACACGAAACGTTTCTCGCCATCAACGGAAAGATCATCACCGACATCGATCTCAACGCCGCGGTCGAGACGCACCGCAGCATGAATGCGCTCGCGACGCTCGTGTTACTGCCAAACACAAAACGCGAACGTTTCAGTGTCGTGGACATCGATCGACGATGCGTCACCGGCTTTGGCGGAATGCCGGATAACCGGTGTCGCACGCCTTTGATGTTCACCGGTATCCAGATCCTCGAACCGCGAATTTTCGATTACATCCCGCGCGGTGTGTTTTCGCATTCGACCACGGACGTTTATCCACAAGCGATCGCCAAAGGTGAAACGATCGCGGCGCACGTAGCGTCCGGCACCTGGCGCGAACTCTCAACGCTGAATCGTTACCTCGACATCAGTGTCGAGATGTTGAAAGAACGAGGTCAGAAATACGTCGCCGGAAGCAACTGCAAGGTAACGGGCACCGCGCAGGTCAGCGAATCCGTCCTGTGGGACAACGTTACTGTCGGCAGCAACGCGTACGTTCGCGGCTGTATCCTCGCCGACGGCGTTCGAATCTCGCCAGGCTGTTCGTTTCGGAATGCCGTCGTCGTGCGACGCGAGTTAATCGAGGGTAAAACCCCGCCCGAGAAAGCCGCTAGCGGCCACATCGAAGGCGAAAACTTTATCGTGCCGTTGTGATACAATCCGCCCGTCCACATCCGGATTGTCCGACTACATGAGCTCTGCAAAACAGGTGATTTCCAACGCATTTGAGTCTTCCGCAGCAGACCGACTCGCGAGATTCATCACGCAGCAGGGAATAACCAGCCGCGACGTCGTCCCACTGACTCCGGACGCCTCAACGCGCAAGTATTACCGCATCGGCTGGAACAAGCGCAGCGCCGTCGCCGCCGTCTATGCGGAACCGTTTGACCCCGAGTTTCACCCCTACCTCGACGTCACGCGCCTCTTTCTGGAATCCGACCTTCCGGTGCCGGAGATTTACGCCGTAGACGGCGCGGCCGGCATCATCGTGCAGGAGGATCTCGGCGATCAGCAGTTGTTTCAGATCTACGATTCTGAGCCGGAAGAGAGGTGCGAAGAGTACAAGGAACAGGCGATCTCCCTAATCGCGAAGATTCAGAAGGCGACGCAGAAAGCCTACGACCTGCATTCGATCGCCGGTAAGCTGGCGTTTGACGAAGCAAAGCTTTCGTGGGAACTCGATTTCTTTTTTGAACACTACTTCGGCAGTCTGCGCGGCGAGACGTTGCGTCACGGTGAGACGGCGGAGTTGAAGGCCGAGTTGAACGACATCGCCGCGGAACTGGCGGCAGTGCCGCGCGTGCTTTGTCATCGCGACTATCACGCCGCAAACCTGATGATCGACGGCAGGCAACGTATGCGCATCGTCGATCACCAGGACGCGCGTATGGGTCCGGCGAGTTATGACCTCGTCTCGTTTCTCCTCGATCGACAGCCGTGCCTGCCTTCGCTTGCGGAGCTGCGCGCGCATCGTCTGTATTTTCTCGAAGAGCGCCGCTTGCAGGGACTCGGCACGATCGATCCGGACGACTTCGCGCAGGAGTTTCGTCTGATGACCATCCAACGCGGCTTGAAAGCCACGGGAACCTTCTCCTGCCAAACCGCCGTGTTCGGACGTGGAGCAGCATACGAACGTTTTATTCAACCGACTTTGCAGATCGTTTTGCAGGCCGCGGAGTGGCTCGAACGTTTCCCCACCTTGCGCCGCATGATTAAGGAACGAATTGATTAACTTTGAGCACGCACACCTATATCAACCAACTCGCACATCACGTCGGCAGTGAAGTAACCCTAAAAGGCTGGCTCTACAACATTCGCTCCAGCGGCAAGATCGCCTTTCCGCAGTTGCGCGACGGCACCGGCATCGTCCAATGCGTCGTGCTGAAGACGGCCCTTAGTCCCGAGCTTTGGGAACAGATAAAAGGCATGGGCCAGGAATCGGCGCTCGTTATCAAAGGCACCGTGCGCGCCGACAGCCGCGCGCCCGGCGGTTACGAGATCGACGTGAGCAGCGCGGAGGTCTTACAACAGGTTCACGACTATCCGATCACGCCGAAGGAGCACGGCACGGAATTCCTGATGGACCACCGGCACCTTTGGCTGCGTTCGCGCCGGCAGCACGCGGTTTTGAAAGTCCGCCACACAGTCGTGCAGGCCGTACGGAACTTTCTCGACAACGACGGTTTCACGCTTGCTGACTCGCCGATCTTCACGCCGGCGGCTTGCGAAGGCACGACGACGCTCTTCGAAGTGGATTATTTCGAGGGTGAAAAAGCGTATCTCACGCAGTCGGGCCAGCTCTACAACGAAGCAACCGCGGCTGCGTTTGGCAAGAGTTACTGTTTTGGTCCTACGTTCCGCGCGGAAAAATCGAAGACGCGACGCCATCTGACGGAGTTCTGGATGGTCGAGCCCGAAATGGCTTACGCAACTCTCGACGACGTGATGGAGCTCTCCGAACGGATGCTTTCGTACATCGCGGCGCGTGTGCTCGAAGATCGTTCGGAAGAGCTAAAGGTTTTGGAACGTGACACCAGCAAGCTCGAAGCGATCGTGGCGCCGTTTCCGCGCGTGCATTACGACGAGGCGGTGAAGACGCTGATCGAAGGTTTTGAAAAAGGTGCGCTCGAAGCGAAGTTCGAATGGGGCGGAGACTTTGGCGCGCCGGACGAGACGTACATTTCGAGCCAGTTTGATAAGCCCGTAATGGTTCACCATTATCCCGCGGCGGTCAAAGCGTTCTACATGGCGCGCGATCCGGAGCGGCCGGAACTCGCGCTCGGAGTCGACGTACTCGCGCCGGAAGGTTATGGTGAAGTCATCGGCGGTGGCGAACGCGCAACGTCGCTCGAGTTTTTGAAAGAGCAGATCGCGTTGCACCAGTTACCGCAGGAGGCGTTTGAATGGTACCTCGACCTGCGGCGGTACGGCAGTGTGCCGCACGGCGGGTTTGGGATGGGAATTGAGCGCTGCACGGCCTGGATGTGCGGCATCGAGCATATTCGCGAGACGATACCGTTTCCGCGCATGCTCTACCGCATCCGGCCGTAAGCGAAGGAGACGTGAGTTATGCAGATCGATCAGGATTCGCGGGGACAGGGAAGGGGCTACGAGTTTCAGATACTACATCAACCGTCGTTCTCCCTGGCGGTCCTGGGCCTTCAGGCTGAACAATCGATTCAGGCTGAGTCGGGCGCGATGGTCTCGATGTCCGCCAACATAGAATTGCAATCGCAGATGAAGGGCGGCATTTTCGGCGCGATAAAACGAGCGGCGGGCGGTGAGTCGGCTTTCATCTCGACGTTTACGGCGCGCGGTGGGCCGGGCGAGGTGACGCTCGCGCCGGGCGCACCGGGCGACATTGCGGCGATCGAACTGAGCGGCCAGCCCTTCTTTGTGCAATCAAGCTCGTATCTTGCGGGCGACGCGAGTCTCTCGATCGATACGAAGTGGGGCGGCGCGAAGAGTTTCTTTTCCGGCGAGGGATTGTTTGTGCTGCTGGTGCAGGGTCAGGGACTGTTGCTCGTGTCTTCATTCGGCGCAATCTATCGCAAACAGTTGCGAGCCGGCGAGCGTTACGTTGTCGATACGGGCCATCTTGTCGCGTGGGAAGGCTCGATGCAGTACACGCTGCGCAAAGCAGCTTCGGGGTTCTTCCGCAGTATCATGAGCGGTGAAGGAATCGTGGCGGAGTTCAGCGGACCGGGCGAGTTGCTGATTCAGACGCGTAACCTCGCCGCGCTTGCCGGTTTGCTCAAACCATTCTTCCCTAGCCAGGGCGGTGGAGGCGGCGGTTCTATTCTGGACTTCGGCAGTTGACGTTTTGCATGAGCACAGAAGCGAAAAAGGCGGTAACGATCCTGGGTGTTCCGCTCGGTTACGGCGCGAGCATGGCCGGTGTGGATATTGGTCCGGCGGCGCTGCGTGTGGCGCGTTTGAATCAGCGGATCGCGCGGCTCAACTATTCTGTTCGCGATCTCGGCGATATGCGGTTGGAGCGACCTGAAGCGTTTCCTGAGGAGGCCGAGAAACTGAAGTACGTGCGCGAGATCAGCAATGCGTGCGAACAACTTGCCGGTGAAGTTGAAGCGATACTTGAAGCGAATGAGTTTCCGATTATTCTCGGCGGCGACCACTCGATCGCCATCGGCTCGTTTGCCGGCGTCGCTAATCATTATCGCAAGCGTGAACAAACGCTGGGTCTGATCTGGTTTGACGCACACGCCGACATGAACACCCCCGAAACCACTCCCTCGGGTAACATCCACGGAATGCCACTCGCCGCTTTGCTCGGTTACGGCGCGCCGGAACTGACGCGCGTCGCTGGTTTCTCGCCCAAGATTGATCCGGCGTTGTGCGCTCACGTCGGCGCGCGCGACATTGATCCGGGTGAACGAGAGCTGATCAATAAACTCGGCATGCGCTTCTTCACCATGCGCGAGATCGACGAACGCGGCATGCGCGCCTGCATGGACGACGCGATTGCGATCGCCTCGAAAGGCACTGCCGGTTATTCGGTAACGTTTGACGTTGACGCACTCGATCCTGGTGATGCGCCCGGGTCGGGCACGCTCGTTCGTGGCGGACTGACTTATCGTGAAGCGCATCTCGGCATGGAGTTGATCGCCGAAAACGGCGGTATGCGTCTTCTCGAAATCGTCGAGATAAACACTGCACTCGACGTTAATAATAAGACTGCCGAGTTGGGCGTCGAGTTAATCCTCTCAGCTTTGGGAAAGACAATTCTTTAAAAGGTTGGACCAAAGACAGTGCCAAAAAAGCTTCGCGTCGGAGTGATCTTCGGCGGCCGCTCGGGTGAGCACGAGATTTCGATTCGCTCGGCGCGAGCGATAGTGGAGAACATCGATCGGAAAAAGTTTGACGTCGTTCCGATCGCGATCACGAAGGAAGGGAAGTGGCTGCCGCCGTCAGACTCGGCCCAACTACTGCCTGCCGCGGTGCAACCGCTGCTCACCTCATCTGCAACCGCAACTACCGGCGACATCGCGCTCCTCGGCGATCCTTCGCACAAGGGTCTGATTTCACTCAAAGGTAATTCGCAACTGATTGCTGAAAAACTTGACGTGGTCTTCCCCGCGTTGCACGGCACGTACGGTGAAGACGGCACACTTCAAGGATTACTTGAAATGGCTGACGTGCCTTACGTCGGTTGCGGTGTGCTCGCGTCCGCCTGCGGCATGGACAAAGTGGCGATGAAGTCGCTGTTTGTCGAAGCCGGCCTGCCAATCTGCAAACATCTTTGGTTTTTACGCTCTCAGTGGCGCGCAAACTCAGCCAAAATAATCCGCGACGTCATCCGACAAATCGGCTTTCCTTGTTTTGTTAAGCCCGCCAACCTCGGCTCTTCCGTGGGTGTTTCGCGAGCGACAGACAAAAGATCGCTCAGCGACGCCATCGATCTCGCCGCGGAATACGATCGCAAGATCATCGTTGAAGAAGAGGTCGTCGCCCGCGAGATCGAGTGCGCGGTGATGGGTAACGACGAACCGCAGGCGAGTCTGCCGGGTGAATATATGATTTATGACGAAGCGGCACGCTTTCTTGACTACACCGAAAAGTACTCGAGCACAGGCAATGTCAGTTTTGTTGTTCCGGCGCCGCTGCCGAAGACCATGACCACGCGAATTCAGAAGATGGCAATTCGCGCGTTTCAGTCAATTGACGGCAGCGGGCTCGCGCGCGTCGATTTCTTTCTGACGCGCGATCGAGGCGATCTGATTATTAACGAGTTGAATACGATGCCGGGACTGACTGAGGTCTCAGGTTATCCAAAGATGTGGCAGGCTTCCGGTCTGCCGTTCGGCCGGATGCTTGAGACTTTAATTGAGCTCGCGTTTGAGAGACACCGCGATAAGTCGCTCACGAAGACGAGTCGGTGATCTTTCCTACATCGCCCTATTTCTTCGGCGCACGATAACCCCGACGCGTGCGCACCGTCAGATCCTCACGATCGACTTTCACTTCCAGCTTACGCCACTTGCCGTCGCGGTTCGTGTTCAACGGCCGATAGGCAATCGTGTATTGTTGGCCCAACTCTTCGGCGATGCCGGAGAACGCGTCGCGCAACGCTTGTCCACCGGGCGTAGCGACAAATCTTCCACCGGTCTTCTCGGCAAAACCTTTCAACTGCGGCGCGCCCTGGCGCGCGCTCGAGCCGCCGACCTGAAGGTCTGACATGTCCACCGCGAAAATACTCGCGCCCACCGCGAGTGCACTCTCGACCGCTTTGTCGTTCGACGCTTTGCTGAACGTGTCCATGCCGTCGGAAAGAATCACAATCGCCTTGCGATGTTCCGGCCGGTCAGCGAGTGTGCGCGCCGCTTCGACGATCGCGTCGTTGAGCGTTGTCATTCCTTTAGCGCGAATCGCGTAAGCCATCGGCGCGAGATCTCTGCCGCCCGAAAACTCCTGCACGCGTTCCACCTTTGAATCGAAACGATAAACAGCGGCGACGTCCTCTGGGCGCAGTCCATCGAGAAACCTGATCGCTGCCGAACGCGCGAGAGTGAAGCGGGATTCCATACTCCCGGAACTGTCGAGCAGCACGACTGCCGCATAAGGTGATTCTTGAAGTGAGAAACTCGCGATCGATTCAGGTTTCACTTCAACTCCATCTTCATACACTTTGAAGTTGGAAACTTTGAGACCTTTGACGTACTGGCCGTTCTTGTCGGTGACCGTGATGTTCAGCACGACATTGTCAGTCGTCGTGCGAATAACATCCTCGTCCTGGGCAAGCGTGGCTACAGCGGTAATGAAGAGAATCGCGAGCAGGAAAGGGAAACGAATGCGCATTGGTGATTAGGGACGCGGATCGAATGCACGCAGCAACTTAATCAGCTCAAGTAAAACATTAGCCTTGCCGATAACAGACGCGGAAACGACCTGCCGCGGAGTGTCCTGCACGGCTTTTGATAACGACTCCGCGCTGTCGGCGATCTGATTGACGGCGCCCGTGATTGTAGTCGGACGATCGATAATCTTTACCTCTTCGTCCTCGCCGCCGGACTCATTACGAATCTTCTTTGTCAGTTTCTCGAGCCGTTCGAGCTTCTTCAACGACTCACGGTCGATTGATGACTTGTCTGTTAGGCTGATTTGCAGTTGTTTCGCGAGCTCGCTGATTTCTTTCGCGCGATCGAGGTTTTGCTCGTGATCTTTCTCGGCCATTTTGATGGCGCGTTTGGCGCGAATCTCTTCTTCGAAGTTGCCGAGGGGAGTTTGGTCTCGGTCGCGCATCGGGCTATCAGGACGCGGCGGACGAGGCGTTGTGTCCTGCGCACTTGTCGTCATGCTCGCGCTGAGAAGGAGAAGGGCACAAGCGAAAAAGACGAAGCGAGCACAGGCGTGTACTCTATTTGACGATGTCTTCTTCATTCGTTTCGTGCTGACTCCGAAGAGCAAACCTGACGTGAATGCTAGCGCACCGGCGAAATTCTCTCAACCACTCTGACGACGCACAAAGCGGTCACGTTGCACGCGCGCACATTGAGAGTTCACCTTAACCATCGGCACGCCGACCCTTAAACAAGAACTTCAGAATCACAGCACGTGGTGGGAGTGAACCTCGCGGATTAGTTTAAGGGACGCGGCCGGGATTGTCCGGGGTGTTGAGAAACTCGCCGGGCTTGCCTGAGCGCTTGCCGTTGATCACCTGCGGCTGTAATCGCTCGGGCGGGCGTTTCTTGCCTTGAGCTGCGGTGTAGACGATCTCCGTCGCTTGCGGATCTGCTTGCACGCCGGTGAGTCGAACGGAAGCGAAGTCTTCAATCGAGAACTTCGCGGCGTATGAGCCTTCCTGCTGCGGTTGGAGTTGATCCGGCGTCACTGCCAGCACTGTCTCTTCGTGCTTGCCGTCTTTGCGCCGGCGCAGTTCCAATGTCACTGAAACACCGGAAAGCGGCTCGTTTGACACGTTCTTCACCACGCCACCGACTGTCGTCATACGGCCTTCCAGCGTCGGCTCATCGATTACGACATGCGCGACTGCCGGTCCTTTGTTTGCAGACTCAGCGACCGGCGGAGGAGTCGCACTCTCGAGCACGCGCTGCGCGTGATACTTACGAAAGTATGCGTACCCCGCGAGCAGAATGGCAGTGACCGCCACAGCGCAAACAACGGCGAGGAGTTTGCGCTTGGTCGAGTCGTGTTGTTGAGTGGCAGCTTCTTCCGGATGAAATGGGTCGTTGAACATTCAGATTACTTCAAGTGATTTGTTAAGGCTGCGGCAGAGGTCTTCCGGGAGCGGCTGCTCCGGTCACAGCCACGATTAGGCCATCGAGAAATTGATCTTCAGCAAGGCCGGTGCTTCTGAGCGTGGTCCACTCGGCGCCGGTGGCGCCGTCAGTGCGGCCCTCAACTTTCGCGTTAACCGCCACGTTCGCTGCGTTGCCGTCGATGGGTTGAATCTCAACGGTGAGCGTGTAGCGGCCGCGAGTCCACGCGCGTGAATCGGAAGTCGTCACCTCGGCGTACCGGCTTAGTTCCGCCTCGGACACCACTGCTCCCTTGGTGAAGGTGTACGGCTGGGAGACGATGATTCCGTCGGCGAACCTGGAAGCTCCTTCATCGACGACCATCTTGCGATCGCGCATCAGGTCCTGCACAGCCTTGATGATCACATCGCGGCGGCCCGTGAGTCGATATGGATTGGCGAGTGGTGGTGTTTCAGGTGTACGCCCGCGGCCGAAATCAAAACCGCGTCCCGCGCCTACGTCTGTCTTGTTACCGTTGTTTGCGGGAGTGCGTTCGTTACCACTGTCGCGGACGCGTTCGTTCTGTTTGTCGACGCCTTTTGCGGCCTGGGCCAGGGCGGGCAGTGAACAAGCCAACAATAATAGAAGCCCCGTGATTATCCGTAGCATGTTAATTCCCCCGTTAAAGTTGTCGGTTAAAGGTTCATCAGGGGCGGTTGACAGTCTTGAGCATAGATGAACGTTAAGCCTTTGACAAGCTTCAGCTTTATCTCGGTTGACCGTTGCTCTCGCGTTTCTTTCTTTCTGCTTCCGCGTCACGCTGGCGTTCCCAATTGCGCAACGCCTGGACACCCGTTTCGAAGTCGCCGCCGTTGTCGTAGAAGTTATGTGCGCCGTCGTCGCGGTCGGGATTGCGGACGTAATACAAGTAGTCGGAAGTCGCAGGGTTTAGGGCGGCTTTCAACGAGCTCTCGCCCGGCGAAGCAACTGGTCCGGGCGGCAGTCCGGCATAGATTCGCG
>DASUOZ010000487.1:0-4177 GCA_036276375.1 Pyrinomonadaceae bacterium
TTTTCGAAGGAACTCGACAGTGCGCTGCCATGCATCCGCGGCAGCGCCCTCGTTGTAAACCTCCGGACGCGCATCGTTGAAGAACGCGTGATCGGCGTCCGGGTAGATCTTCACTTCCACCTCTTTGCCGAGGTCTTTCAACTTTCGCTCCAGTTCGCGAACAGAATCCGGAGTAACAAAGTCATCTCGATCTGCGTAGAGTCCCAACATGGGCGCGTGCAGGTTTGGCAGATCGGGTTTGACGTTCGGGTGGCCGCCGTAAAAGACCACACAGGCGCCGATCTTCGGATTCTTTGTCGCCGTGTAGAGAGCGAGGGCGCCGCCCATGCAGAAACCTACCACGCCAATCCCTTTGCTCGTCGTCGAGTCCTGGATCGCGAGATAATCAGCCGCAGCACGCAAATCCTTTTCGGCTTCATCGATGCGCATTGCCATCATGAGCTTGCCGGCTTCGTCGGGAGACTTCGTCGTTTTGCCGTGATAGAGATCGGGAGCAAGCGCGACAAAACCTTCCGAGGCAAACCGGTCGCAAACTTCCTTGATGTGGTCCACGAGTCCCCACCACTCCTGAATCACAATCACGCCCGGCCCGCTGCCACTATCAGGAACGGAGAGATATCCACTTGTGCTGCCGCCGTTATTCGGAAATTGGACCATTTCACCCATTGCCTTGCTCCTATTCTGTTTCGGTTGACAAACGCTTTCGATCCAGCAGCACGCCGTCCCAGCGATTCATCACGTCGAGGTGTATATCAAACTGATCGATCACGCGCATCGTGATGTGATTGATCATGTCGTCGAGATTCTGAGGATTGTTATAGAACGCGGGCACCGGCGGCAAGATCACGACGCCCATCCGGGCCAGCTTCAGCATGTTTTCGAGATGTATTTCACTGAACGGCGACTCGCGCACGACGAGCACGAGCTTGCGCCGCTCTTTCAAGACAACGTCGGCCGCGCGATGAATCAGGTTGTCGCCGAGCCCGTGCGCGATCGCGGCGACGGTGCGCATGCTGCACGGCGCGACGACCATGCCGAGCGTGACGAAAGAGCCGCTGGAGATCGCGGCGCCCTGATCGCCAATGCCATGACTGTGCGTGGCCAGGTTTTGTACGTCTTTCAGTGAGTACTGGGTTTCATGAATGAGCGTGCGCGCACCCCACTTGCTGACGACGAGATGAGTCTCGACTCCGGAGCCGTGCAGCATTTGCAGCAGGCGCACCCCGAAGATCGTTCCGGTGGCGCCGGTTATACCCACTATTAATCGAGGAGGTTGCATGCGTGAGGCCATTTTCACATGAATTAAAGAAACAAAAAAGGCCGGACGTTGAACACGCCCGGCCGCCAAAAGAATCTGTGGAATCTGCGGTTACGCTTTTACGGTGACGTACTTCTCCACCATGCGCGTGATCGATTCCTTGCTCGTCGCACCCACCACGCGTTCCACTTCCTTTCCTTCGCGGAAGAGAATCAAGGTGGGGATTCCCTTGATGCCGTAGCGCTGCGCGGTCGACGGGTTATCGTCGACGTTGAGCTTCACGACGCTCGCATTCTCGCCATAGTGCTCGGCGACAGCCGCCACGGTCGGCGCCAACATGCGGCAAGGGGCACACCATTCAGCCCAAAAATCCACCAGCACGGGCTTGTCGGATCCCAATACATCTTTCTCAAACGAACTGTCACTTACGTCCTTTACGAATTCACTCATACTCTCTAGCGCTCCTAATGTTGATCTCTTCCGAATCTGCTAAAACTCACTGGCCCTCGCCTTCGAGGAAGTTCTTCAATAGCCGCGCACGTGATGGGTGGCGGAGTTTGCGCAGCGCTTTTGCCTCGATCTGGCGAATGCGTTCGCGTGTTACGTTGAAGTTCTGGCCTACCTCTTCGAGCGTTCGCTCGTGACCGCCGTTATCCAAACCAAACCGCAGGCGAATTACTCGCTCTTCACGCGGGCTCAGGGTTTGCAGAACGTCGCCCGCGATTTCGCGCAGGTTTGACGTGATAACGCGGGCCGCCGGGCTCTCGCTCGACTTGTCTTCGATCAAATCGCCGAGCTGAGAATCGCCGTTTTCGCCGATTGGTGTTTCGAGCGAAATCGGATCCTGCATCAGCTTGCGCGCTTTGCGCACCTTGTCGACTGAGGTATCCATCTTCTTGGCGATCTCCTCGGTCGTTGGTTCGCGTCCGAGCTCGCGCACCAGTTCACGCGAAGTGTTCTTCAGTTTATTGATCACTTCGATCATGTGTACCGGGATGCGAATCGTACGCGCCTGGTCGGCGATCGCCCGAGTGATTGCCTGGCGAATCCACCACGTTGCGTACGTGGAGAACTTGTAACCACGGCGCCAGTCAAACTTGTCGACGCCCTTCATCAAACCGAGATTGCCTTCCTGAATCAGATCCAGAAACTGCAAGCCGCGGTTCTGATACTTCTTGGCGATGGACACGACCAGTCGCAGGTTTGCCTCCGTCAACTCGTGCTTCGCCTGTGCCGTCTGCGCTTCGCTGATAGCGATCATCTGGTGCGAGCGTTTGATTTCCAACGCCGTCAGATGGTGCTCAGACTCGATCTCTTTGAGACGTTTCTTCGCGGTCGCGATCTGCTTGCGATACTCCTTCTGCTTGTCGGGTTTGGTTCCCTTACGTTTCAGTTTCTCGTTGGCCGCTTCGATCTCGCGCTCGAGCGCGCGGATTTCCCTGTGCACGACGCCGATGGCGGCGATGAGCCGCTGGCGGGCCGCTTCTTTCAAGTGCAGACCGCGAATCTCCTGGGCAATTTCCAACCGCGTGCGGGCGAGTTTACGCCGGTAGCGAAGCAGTTTCTTCGAGCGCTTGCCGCGCGAAATCTTCTGCTCGTCGGCAAATTTCTCAAACTCTTTCAAGCCGCGCTTGTAGAGATTGCGGATATTGTTCAAACCCTCGATCGTCCACTGTAAATACTCTTCACTGCGGTCTTCGTGCTCCTCGGTCTCCATCTGATCCGAGAAGGCGACAACGTCGCGAATGTTAAGTTTTCCTTCGGCGAGTTCGTCGCCGATTCTGAAGAGCTCGACCACGGCGATTGGCGAACGCGCGATTGCTTTCTCTGCTCGTTTCTGACCTCGTTCGATTCGCTTGGCGATGGACACTTCCTGTTCCCGAGTCAACAAGGGCACTACGCCCATCTCGCGCATGTAAACGCGAATCGGATCGGAAGTCTTGTCCATTTCGCCGGCCGAGAGATCCAACTCGACCTCTTCACTCATTGCTTCATCTGACTCGACGGCAGACGAAGACTCCTCGATCAAGGGTTCCTCGATCTCCGTTTCACCGCTGGTGGCTCGTTCCAGCGTTTGTAGAACTTCGTCGATATCTTCTATCGACACGGCATCGTCGGTAAGCTCTTCGCTTAGGTTGGCGAAGTCGCCTTTAACCGAGTTCATGAGCTCGATACCGTTTTGATCTTTTTCAAGCCTGGACAAAATTAGCTATTCCTTTCTCGCTCAAGCAGTTCTAAGAACTTTAGCGACTTTTCCATTCGATTTCCCCAGCGCCTTTCCCAGCGCCTTTCCTACTCTGGGATTTTTCACACTAGTGAGAGTTCCGCATGGCTTTAATCGTTGCACGACATCGTCGATGGTGATGTTTTTCAACACCAGTTCAACGGCCGAGTCAACCTCCTGCAGAACTTCTCCCAGCACTGTTTCTATATTGACGCCGACGGGGCAGTCGCGACTGGGCGGCTGACGGTGCAATGAGAAAACACCGCCGTACTCGAGTGCCTGATAAACGTCCAAAAGGGTTGTCTTGGCGGGATCGGTTGCGAGCCGAGAACCCCCCAGCGAACCGGTTTGAGACACCACCAGCCCAGCCTGCGCTAAGTCCAGTAACATCCGGCGAATGACCACCGGATTAGTGTTTACGCTTTCCGCAACCTGTTCGGATTTAAGGGGTTCTTCGCCCGACCAGGCCATCAAACTCAAGACATGCACCGCTACGGCAAAGCGGCTGTTAGTCGACATATCAAAACACGCATCCCAGCTCGGGGGTCAATTTTGTAACCATTATAGTTACAATTTCGATTTTGTCAACTATTTGAAAAACTAGGAGCTTAGGGCTGGCCGGCGGGGATTTTCAGCTCGTCAATGAGGGAGAAAAGGGCGTCGACATCGATCGGTTTGGGAACGAGAGCGAGATA
>DASUOZ010000488.1:0-5992 GCA_036276375.1 Pyrinomonadaceae bacterium
TCTTCGCCGCTGGCTGAGCGCGCGACGAATTGATGGCGAAACTCTCGCGCTTCGCTGGCGCGGTTCACGACGCCCGCAAATCCGTTCTCCGGAATTACTCCGAAGAGGACGAAGAAAGAGTTGCCGATGATGTCTTCCTGCTTGCGGCCCAGAAACTTCTCGCCGGCGAGGTTGATGCTGGTCAAACGCCCAATGAGATCCTGTGTAAAAATGACGTCGCTGGCCTGTTCAACGACATCGCGGTAGCTGGCTTCCACGCGCGAGCGTTCCAGCAGGCGCGAGACTTTGGCGATTAGCCGGGTGGAATCGCAGGGAATTTCGAGGTAGTCGTCGGCCCCGGCGCGTAAGCCGGCTACGACGGTTTCTGTGTCTTTTTGCAGCGCGCTGACTAGCAGGATGGGAACGGTTTTGAGCTCGCTATCGGCGCGCACGTGACGGCAGAAATCCAGGCCGTTCATCCGCGGCATGGTGACGTCGCTGATGACGAGATCCGGGCGTTCACGCTTGGCGAGCGCGAGACCCTGGGCGCCGTCTTCCGCGGTAAGCACTTTAAACCCTGCCTTTTTGAGCAGAGTTCGCATTAACCGTAATTGATCGGGCTCGTCGTTGACGATGAGAACGGAATTGTCCTCGCGCCCGTTTGAGATTTCTACCCCCTGCATCTGTACCTCGAATTGTCGCCGCGTACGGGTGGAAAATCAGGGGAACATTGCGGCTTACAGGGCTATCACTAGGTTTGCCGCGCGGAGTATAGCACACGAAAGCAAGCGGCAAGCCTCTGCAGCGGCCAAACGTCACCCTGGTAAACCGAAACCGCCTCGGGTGAATCAAAAGTCTACATTTTTGTTTGGTATGAACTTTAAGAAAGAGAGAAAAGATGAATAATAGCGGACGTTTTCGGGGTGCCAGCTCCCGCGTAAACATCTTTCTAAGTTTGGCATTGTTGGTAGTTTCGGTTGCTTCATGCAGCGGTCAGAGCCGGGCGTTGACTCTTAAACCGGCCGATCCGGCGCCGCCGGTAGCCGCGAGCACGGGTTTACCGGGTCTCCAGACTTCGTACGCGGACCTCGTGAGCCGCGTCTCACCCGCCGTCGTGACGATTCGGTCGACGGAACGCGGGCGCCAGGCGCAACAGTTTCCGTTTATGGACGATCCCCAGTTTCGCGAGTTCTTCGGGGATCGGTTGCCACAGCAACGCCAGCAGCGCCCCGTCCAGGGCGTCGGTTCCGGCGTCATCATCAGCACTGACGGTTACATTCTGACTAACCATCACGTGGTGGACGGCGCACTCGAGATCAGAGTTGAATTGACAGACAATCGCAACTTCACCGCGCGAGTAATCGGCTCGGATCCACCGAGCGACCTCGCGGTATTGAAGATCGACGCGAAAGACCTGCCGACAGTGTCGCTGGGTGATTCGGACAAAGTTCGCGTGGGCGATCCCGTCCTGGCACTCGGCAATCCGATGGGCATTGGACAGACCGTCACTTCGGGCATCGTGAGCGCGAAAGGCCGCAGCACCGGATTGAGCGACGGCAGTTTTGAAGACTTTCTTCAGACCGACGCCGCCATCAATCGCGGTAACTCAGGCGGCGCGCTGGTAAACACGACCGGTGAACTTATCGGCATCAACTCCCAGATCCTTTCGCCGTCCGGCGGTAACATCGGTATCGGTTTCGCCATTCCTTCAAACATGGCGAGGGCCGTGATGGACCAGTTGATGAAGAACGGTAAGGTCAGCCGCGGCATGATGGGCGTGACGATTCAGTCAGTCGACGCGGATCTGGCGAGCAGTTTGAACCTGCCGGCAGCGCGCGGTGCGATCGTGACCTCGGTGACGGCTGGTGGTCCGGCGGAACGCGCTGGCATCAGACGTGGCGACGTGGTGACGGCGATTAACAACCAGCCCGTTATCGACAACAACAGTCTGCGCAATCAGGTTGCGAGCATGAAGCCGGGTTCGACTGTGACTGTGACGGTTGTGCGCAATGGTCGCGATCAGAACTTGCAAGTGGCGCTCGCGGAACTGCCTGACCGGGCGCGTCGGGATACGGAAGAAACGAGCGGCAATGGCAATGGTCCCGGCGTTAACAATCAGAAGTTCGGGCTAAGGTTGCAGCCGCTGACTCCCGACGCCGCTTCGCGTTACGGGCTCGATGCTGACGATCAGGGTCTGCTGGTGACGCAAGTCGATCCGGCGGGCAGCGCCGCGTCAGCGGGAATCCGGCAAGGCGACCTGATTCAGGAAGTGAATCGGCAGCCGGTCCGAAACTTTGCGGAGTTCAGCAGTGCGGTGCAACAGTCGGGCGCGCGTCCGGCGCTCGTCCTGGTCAAACGACGCAACGCCGTGATCTATGTAACGCTGCGATCCGGTTCGTAAACTCAGACTAAACGACGCGGCCATCCACAGATTACACAGATTTTTATTCTGCGTAATCTGTGGATGCTTTTTTGTGCTTAAATGGCGCGCGAGAGGGGATCATCACAGTGCGAGAATTTGATCGACGGCCGTGGGGCACCTACACCGTGCTGGAAGAAGCACCGACTTTCAAAGTGAAACGAATCGAAGTGTTGCCGGGAAAACGTTTGAGTTACCAGAAACACGCGCAACGCGCGGAACACTGGGTGGTTGTGGCCGGCACCGCGAAAGTCACTCTTGATGGCCGCGAGATTACGGTGCGCAACGGCGAGGCGATCGACATTCCCGTCGGCGCCGCGCACCGCGTTGAAAATCCCGGTAGTGACGATCTGATCTTCATCGAAGTGCAACGCGGTAATTACCTTGGCGAAGACGACATCGTGCGTCTTGAGGACGATTTTGGACGCGCATGAAACCCCCGTTGACGCTCCGGTAGACGACCAACAAAGCCTCTGGTCCGCTATCAAAGAGTCGATTCGCGGCTCACATCGCAGTTACACAAGTGGTTCAATCGGACGGTCCATTCTCCTGCTGGCGATTCCGATGGTCCTCGAGATGCTCATGGAGAGTGTCTTCGCCGTCGTTGACATCTTCTGGGTCTCACACCTCGGCACTGACGCCGCCGCCACCGTCGGCTTAACTGAATCGCTACTGACCGTGATCTACGCGCTCGCTATTGGTTTGAGCATCGGCGCGATGGCGATGATTGCGCGGCGCATCGGTGAACAGAATCCTGACGGCGCCGCACGCGCGGCAGTGCAGGCGATCGCAGTGGCCCTGCTCGTGTCGACCGTGATCGCCGTCGTAGCGACGCCGATGGCGCCGCGGCTTTTGGCGATGATGGGCGGATCGCCGTGGGTTATCGAACATGGTTCCGCGTTCACGCGCATCATGCTCGCGGGTAATGCGACTGTCGTTGTGCTGTTCATGGTCAACGCGATCTTTCGCGGCGCCGGTGATGCGGCGATCGCGATGCGCACGTTGTGGCTCGCAAACTGGATCAACATCGTGCTTGGTCCGTGTTTGATCTTCGGTCTTGGTCCATTTCCTAAAATGGGTATTGTGGGCGCGGCGATCGCGACGAACATCGGGCGCGGCACGGGTGCGTTGTACGCGTTGAGTCGTTTGGTTCGATCGGGTGGCCGCTTCGACGTGCAACGTAAGCACTTGCGGATCGAACCGGCGATTATGTTGCGACTGCTGCGGTTGTCCGGCACGGGAACGTTCCAGGTGTTCATCGGCATGGCGAGCTGGATTGGTCTGGTGCGAATCATTTCCAGTTTCGGAAGCAATGCGGTCGCGGGTTACACGTTTGGTATTCGCGTGATCCTGTTTGCGTTGTTGCCTTCGTGGGGCATGGCCAACGCCGCGGCGACGATGGTCGGCCAGGCGCTCGGTGCGGGAGATCCCGAGCGCGCCGAGCGTGCCGTGTGGAAGGCGGGCTTCTATAACATGATTTTTCTCGGCATCGTTGGGGTGCTGTTTATCGCGTTTGCGCCGCAGATCATCGGGTTCTACACGTCTGATCCGAATGTCGCGCAGTATGGCGTCGACTGTTTACGAATCGTTGCTTACGGTTTTCTGTTTTACGCCTACGGCATGGTGCTCGGACAGTCGTTTAACGGCGCCGGAGATACGTGGACGCCGACCATCATCAACCTCTTTGTTTTCTGGCTTTGGGAGATCCCGCTCGCGTACGTGCTCAGCGTGGTTCTGGGCCTGGGGCCACGAGGGGTGTTTATCGCCATTACGATTGCGTTTTCCACTCTGGCAGTCGTCAGCGGCGCGGTATTCCGTCTGGGCCGCTGGAAACGCAAGGTCGTTTAGCTTCAAAACCCCTTCAAATTGAGTAGCGAGTACGAACAGTGTGTTGTGCTTCGTTACGTTCGGAACCGCGCTCTGCAAGAATCTGTTCGCAATTTTGACGGCACCTTTGTTGCAATGGACGTTTCCGGATCTTGGTGAGCACGGGAGGGGAATTTATGGCTGATGAATTAAGTGGTAAGAAAATCGCTATTTTAGTGGCCGATGGTTTCGAACAAGTTGAATTGACTGGTCCAAAGGAAGCGCTGGAAGCAGCGGGAGCAGAGATCGAGATTGTTTCACCGGCCGAGGGGGAAGTACAGGGTTGGAATCACGACGAAAAGGGGGATCGGTTTCCCGTCGATATGCCGTTGAACCTGGCGCGATCTGACGATTACGACGCGCTCGTGTTGCCCGGCGGGGTGAGAAATCCGGATGAACTGCGGCGGTTGACGAGGGCGGTCGAGTTTGTGGACGGGTTCTTCGCAACGGGCAAGCCGGTGGCGGCGATCTGTCACGCGCCGTGGTTGTTGATCGAAACGGAAGTCATCAAGGGCCGGAACATCACGTCGTGGCCGTCGTTGAAAACCGATCTAACGAATGCGGGCGCACGCTGGGTCGATCGTGAAGTGGTGGTTGATAACGGCCTTATCACGAGCCGCAAACCGCAGGACATACCGGCGTTCAACAAGAAGATGATTGAGGAGTTTGCCGAGGGCCGTCACACGAGTCGACGAGCCGCGTGACAGCGCGTTGCTAAACTTTTTTCGCAGTGGATCCGAGCCGGACAACACCGGCTTGGATCACCTTTGCATTGATACCGCGCAGACAGAGTTGTTTTCCTACCGTTGAGTTCACAAACTTCATCGCGTCAACACCAAAGCGAGCGACAAACTTATGGCAACCCGTGTGTGGTAGTGGGCTTACTTCCAACACTGCCGAACCGATCGCGAGGCGCGTTCCGGCGGGCAAATTCTCTTTGCTGAGATCCATGTCGATGTAGAGCTGATCGCCGGCCAGACTCCAGCGATTTTTCTCTTGGGCGACCAGCGCCGCGACGCGTGAGTTTATGATGTTGATCTGCATGTCCGGATGTGGACCACCGTCGGCAGTTTTGGAGCTGCCGCGAAACACCCAGCTATCGCCGATCAAACCCTTCAACGGATCGAGTTCGGCCTGTTCGAGCACTTCACGTTCGTCGACGCGCGGCCGCCGCACGATCAATTCCACGACGCCGTCATCCTTCGGCGCCTCGCGCAACTGGTCCAACGCCGCTTCGAGCTCCGTCATCGTCAGGTGTTTCAATGTGGTCTCCATAATTCAGCCTTTGCGAAGCGCTACTATACGCTAATCTCGGCTTCAATGGGCGCGGCGAGTAGAGGTTCTGGCGGCGCTTCGATTTCAACTTTGGGTTTACACCGCCCGGAAAATTATTGACTTCTTGTCCAAAGAGGAATATTGTCCGCCCGTTCTTAGGACTCGCTATATTCTGCGTCCTCGCACTCGCTGACGAAGCTGAACTCTTACCTTCGGCTGCCGTTCGCTTGAACTTTCACGGATCGATCCTGGGCCTGAACACTTAAGGGCGGCATCGAGGACGTTTTCCGTCTAACAAAATCCATGCATCTGCTTATTACAATCGTGAGCTGGATAGTCGGTCTATTGTTGGCAGGGCTGGTGGTCGTAATCCTGTACCGCATGCTGACCGGCCACATCAATACGCGCAATCTTCTCTACGGACGCATGCGCGACGGCACTCCGTACTTAAGC
>DASUOZ010000489.1:0-4015 GCA_036276375.1 Pyrinomonadaceae bacterium
TGCACCTTCGCGCCGCGTTCCAGTAACAGGGCCACAACGTTCTGGTTGTTCCAGTACAACGCTTCTTCAAGCGGCGACCAGCCGCCGGTGCCATCGATCACAGCACCACGATCAAGTAACAACTCGGCCACCTCACGATTACCAATACTTCCGGCGGCGACGAGCGGTTCATTCAACTCCGCTCCCGCGTCAACCAAGACCTCCGCCAGCGCCCGCGCATTCGGGTGGTCCTTAGTCTCCAACGCCACACACTGAAGCAGCGTCGGATGACTCCTCGTCGACCGTGACGTCGCCAACGAAGGATCCTCCGCCACGAGCTGCCTCAACCTCGCGACATCCCCCGCCTGAATCGCGTTAACTGCGGGATGGAACTTTCTGTCCATAATGCTGTAGTTTAGCGCAGGAGGATCAACATGTTCATTAAAACTCTCATCATTGCCGTCGTTCTGCTCTCGAGTTTCGGAACCAGTGCCCGCGCACAAACCGCTAAAGCGCCGCTGACGCATGAGACGATGTGGATGCTCAAGAGGGTGGGCGCGCCGGCGCCGAGTCCGGATGGAAAGTGGGTCGTGTTTTCGCTGGTGGAGCCCGCTTATGACGAGAAGGACCAGGTGTCGGACTTGTGGATTGTGCCCAGCGATGGCAGTGCGAAACCAAGACGGTTGACGTTCAGCAAAAGCGGTGAGAGTGGCGTCGCGTGGAGCCCCGACAGCCGGCAGATCGTGTTTTCCGCCAGACGCGAGGGAGATGAGGCAAGTCAGTTGTACATGTTGGACGTGGCGAACGGCGGTGAGGCAGTGCGTATCACTTCCCTTTCTACCGGCGCACGCTCCGCGCAGTGGCGGCCTGACGGCAAGGCGCTGCTCTTCCTGAGCACGGTGTACCCCGGCGCTGCCGACGATGAAGCAAACAAGAAGATCGCCAGTGAGCGCAAGGCGCAAAAGTATCGCGCGCGCGTGTACGAAAAGTTTCCCATTCGCAACTGGGACAAGTGGCTCGACGACATGCAGACGCACCTGTTCGTGCAAGTCGCAGAGCCCGGCGCGAAAGCGAAAGACCTGCTCGCGGGAACAAAACTCGTGCAGGAACGCGGCTTTGCCGGGCGCACCACCGATTCCGCTGACGAACTCGACGCGATCTGGACGCCCGCAGGTGACGCGATCGTTTTTGTCGCAAGCACGAACCGCGATGCTGCCGCCTATGCCAACACAAACACGTCGCTTTACAAAATCTCAGCCAGCGGCGGTGAACCCGTAAAACTGACTTCCAGCGCCGACAGTTTCACGCGCCCGGCATTTCGACCTGACGGAAAAGCGCTCTACGCGATTTTCAACACACAAACAGACGACAAGGTTTACAACCTCGATCGGCTCGCGAAGTTGTCCTGGCCCAACGTCGGCCAGCCCGTAATTCTGACGACCGGATTCGATCGTGCGGTCAGCAACTTCTCACTGACGCCCGACAGCAGATCGATCTATTTCACCGCGGAAGAAGCCGGCAACGAAAAGCTCTACACACTCGCCGCCGACGGTAACGAAGTGCGTCTCGCGCTGGACATGACGCGCGGCGTTTACACAAACCTGCGAATCCCGGCGAAAGCGTCGTCGACGATTCTGATCGCCAACTGGGAGAGCGCGATCAGTCCGCCGGAAGTCTTTCGGCTCGATCTCAATTCCAAAACGCAGCAGCCGCTCACGTCAGTCAACGCCGAACAACTGACGAAGATCGACTGGCAGCCGTTGCGCCATTTTTGGTTCACCAGCAAAGCCGGCAAACGCATTCACAACATGATGGCCTTGCCGCCAAACTTCGACGAGCGCAAGAAGTATCCGCTGCTCGTCGTGATTCACGGCGGCCCACACGGCATGTGGCGCGACAACTGGGGACTGCGGTGGAACTACTTCATGCTGTCGCGGCCCGGTTACGTTGTTTTGTTGACCAACTATTCCGGTTCGACTGGGTTTGGTGAAGCGTTTGCGCAGAGCATTCAGGGAGATCCATTTAAAGGACCGGCCAACGAAATCAACGAGGCGGCAGACGAAGCGATCCGGCTTTATCCGTTCGTCGACGGATCGCGTCAGGCCGCGGCGGGCGCGAGCTACGGCGGCCACATGGCAAACTGGATGCAAGCGACGACTACGCGTTACAAAGCCCTCATCAGCCACGCGGGTCTGATCAACCTGGAGTCGCAATGGGGCACAAGCGACACGATTTATTCACGAGAGGTCAACAACGGCGGGCCGGTTTGGGAACAAAGTTCGGTGTGGCGCGAACAGAACCCGATCAGATTCGCCGCCAGCTTCCGCACGCCGATTATGCTCTCAGTGGGTGAAAACGATTTTCGCGTGCCGCTTAACCAGACGCTCGAAAACTGGAGTGTGCTGCAACGGCTGCGCATCCCGAGCCGGCTCATCGTCTGGCCCGACGAAAACCACTGGATACTAAAAGGCGAGAACAGCCGCTACTGGTACCAGGAAGTTTACTCGTGGCTCAAGAAACATCTGGACGCGCCATTAAACGTCAGCGAACGTTAAGCCACGGACGTCCGTGACGGCATGTGGCTTATTTCGGTGAGATGGACCGTCGCAAGTAAAAGATCAGATCGGTTGAGGGCGGATCGATCCCGAGTTGCCGGATCATCCCGACCACCTGTCCGCGATGCAGCGTGGCGTGATTGACCACGTGCAGCATCTGATCGACGAGCGGCATCGAGCTCGCGTCGCCGTTAAGCAGCTTGAAATGAAGATCGGCAGTGAGCCGGTCTTCGTCAAGCTCGGAAACAAATCCCGCGCGCCGATCGGCCACTGCGCGCCAGCGTTCTTTCAAAGTTGGCAGGTCGGCGCACGCTTCACTGGTCCACGACGCCCACGCTTCGGCTTTTGCAGGCGAGTGGCCGTGCCACCTCTCGAGCCAGATCCATTCCGCCCCCGCCATGTGCAGCAGAGTGCCAAAGATCGATCCGTGACTGATGCCGACTTCGCGCCGTAGACTCTCGTCCGGTAATTTCGCAGCGGCCTCCATGGCCAGGTCGTTGGCCCATTCCAGGTAATCGAATTGACGTTTTATATCTGCAAGGTTCATTGTGTCTCCATCATGAAATTTGCAAAAACTGTTTTTCTAGTAGCGGGAATCTATGGATTGATCGTGTTCCTGCCGGCGTATTTTATGGAAGCGCAAACTGGACGCGATTATCCGCCGCCGATTACCCATCCGGAGTACTACTACGGCTTCATCGGTATCGGTGTTGCATGGCAGCTCGCGTTTCTCGTGATCTCGCGCGACCCCGTGCGCTTTCGGCCGTTGATGCTTCCGTCAATTGTCGAGAAGGCGAGTTTTGCCATTGCCGTGGTGGTGTTGTACTTGCAGCATCGCGTTTCATCGCTCATCTTCGGGGCGGCCATGCTTGATTCGCTGCTCGGTGTGCTGTTCATCATAGCGTGGACAGCCACATCACCACGTGAGGCCGTCCCGCTGCCGCATCGTACGCCGCAAGGTTAGCCTCTCCCGGTCATTTACTGGAGGCGCGAGCATGAGACGTAATTTGATCCGTGTGGTAATCAGCTTGCTGACGTTCACCTTTGGAATTACCGCTAGCGCACTGCTGGCCGGCGAACAACATCCGACCGAGAATTCCACACACCGCGCCGAGCTTGTTGCCGTCCCCACAAATCCAACGGCGCCGGCAGCCGAGGTTACACCTACGCCGGACCTTGAGATAGTTTTCGGCGGCGGCCGCTTGAAGCTATTGCGGGACGAAGTTCGGCTAAAGAGCGAAGGTCTTCGTTATCACATTGACGTGACCTACCCGCAGATCGCCGGCAGTGACGAACTTCACATACGCCGGCTGAACGAACGTATCAGGGAAATGACGGCTGAACACTATCAGTGGCCGCTAACGATCACGGACGAGGACCTTCGCAATTATCAGGTGCACCCCGAAGCCTACAATGGGGTCGACATTGTTTACGACGTGAGTTTAGCGACGGATTCAGTGCTGAGCATATATTTCGCTGAC
>DASUOZ010000490.1:0-2077 GCA_036276375.1 Pyrinomonadaceae bacterium
TTTGTCGTGACGCTGAAGTATCCGCGAAATCTGTCTTACTACAGATTGTGCGTCAACCGGATGACGATTCAATGCGGCGGTTTGCGAAGGAGATCGCGACGCGAGGGTTGAAGCGTGACGATGCGCGTGAGGTTCGGCGTCAGGAGATGGGGCCGCGCGTTGTGCCGGACACGAAGCCGTACACGTTTAAGTACGCGTCGCCGGAGAACGATTTCAATATCGAAGTGCGGTTTAAGGCTGCGCAGGTGAGCGATGCGGAAGTTGCGCTGATCTTACGAGCGGTCGCTGACGAGATTGACGAGGAGCCTGCTGCGACGTGAGTGGCGCTACCGGAACGGCCTTAGGGGAAAAACATTTCGAACCGATAGGAACAAGGGATCGTTCAAACCGATAGTTCTGACCGCCCAGTTTGAACCGCCAGTTCCAACCGATAGTTATTTCGACGCCAGGCTCTTCTTCTTTTCTGTCGCCGCGCGCTTTTGGAGCGACTTCGCCCAACGCTCAAATGTAGGTTGTAGAGGTTTGAAGAGGCGCGCGCGGAAGCTGTGCTTCTTCTCATTCCAAGCCTTCAGCTGCTTCTCCGTGTACTGCCGCACTGCCGGCTCGAGCTGCGTTTTCTTAAGCGAGTGCTTGAGTGTGAAGTGGTAGTGCTGCCCAACGAGCGAAAACACCAGCGCCACGATATTGCTCTTGAACGACAACCGGGGAATGATCCGTTTGTGAAACGGCTTGTCGGGTGTCAGTAGCACGTTCACTGCGAGTTCCAGCCAGGCGCCTTTCGGACCCTGGCGCGGATGGTAGAGCCCCGGCAGTTCGGTGGCCTGGAATTGGCCGCGGATGCGCGGATCGGTGATGAATGGCACCAGCCTGATGCGTTCGAGGCCGCGTGTGTGTTCTCTGGGAAGGCTTTCGAAGGCGTCCTCAATCTGTTGCAGCGTGCCTTTCGGCAGGGGACCCTCGTACTGGTTCTCAATGCGTATCGCCATAGAAGCCAGTCACTTTAGGGGAAGCCGACTGGAGGGTCAAGCGGACTCAAGATCCGTGATCGAATTAGTTGAATCCGTTACCAATCGAATTAGTTGAATCCGTCACCAATCGATTTGGTTTAATCCGCACCAATCGATTTGGTCTAATCCGTTACGGCTCCTGTACTCGCGCTCGAGACCAGCTTCGCGTATTTGGCAAGTACTCCCGTCAACCGCCGCGATCCCGTTCTTGAAATCCAGTTTTCGCATCGGGCTTTTAATCCCACGTCCGGTACGTTGAGTTGCACCAGCCCGCGATCAGCGTCAATCGTTATCAAATCTCCTTCCTGAACCAACGCGATCGTCCCGCCAACCGCCGCTTCCGGCGCAACGTGACCGACAACCATCCCATACGTCGCACCCGAAAAACGCCCATCTGTGACCAACGCAACCGAATCGTCCAACCCCACACCAATCAGCGCCGAAGTCGGCGCGAGCATCTCGCGCATCCCGGGACCGCCTTTCGGACCCTCGTAACGAATCACCACCACATCTCCCTGTTTGATCTGCGAACCGAGAATCGCGGCGAGACACGTTTCCTCGGAATCAAAAACCCTCGCCGGTCCAGTTATCCGTTTGTTCTTCACACCCGAGACCTTCGCCACCGCTCCTTCACTCGCGAGATTGCCGCGCAAGATCGCCAGATGTCCTTCTGCGTAAACCGGCTCATCCCACTGCCGAATCACGTCCTGCGTCTTTGCTGGTTCGGCAGGCACTGCGGCGAGCGCCTCCGCGATCGTTTGGCCCGTTATCGTCAACGCGTCGCCGTGCAAAAGCCCATGCGTCAACAGGATCTTCATCACCTGCGGAATCCCACCGGCTTTGTGTAAATCCGTGGCCACATACCGGCCTGACGGTTTCAAATCGCAGATCACGGGAACACGTTTGCGGATAGTTTCAAAATCGTCCAGCGAGAGTTGGACATCGGCTGCGTGCGCGATCGCGAGCAGGTGCAGGACTGCGTTCGTCGAACCGCCAACCGCCATCACGACGGCGATCGCGTTTTCAAAAGCCTGGCGCGTGAGTAGTTGCCGTGGCAGGATCTGTTTCTC
>DASUOZ010000491.1:0-4942 GCA_036276375.1 Pyrinomonadaceae bacterium
GCTCGCTACTGCACCATAGCGGAGATTTTGACGTGCACGTTGCTTCGTTGAGCTCGGGCGGAGTTTTAAGACCGCTGATCGAACAGTTGCAGGTCCCGATAGTTGATTTTCCCCTGACGAGTTTCTATGGCTCAAGCATGGTGTTGCAAACAAAACGCTTTATTTCCTACCTCAAGCGACACCAAATCAAGATTGTTCATTCACACGATTTCTACTCAAACGTTTTTGGGATGAGCGGCGCCGCACTAGCTGGAGTTCGCGGCAGGATTGCTTCGAAGCGTGAAACGACCGGTACGCGTACCAGCGCGCAAAGAGCGGCGGAGCGCTGCGCGTTCAAGTTAGCGAAGGTTGTCGTTGCGAATGCCGGTGCGGTTAAAGAGCACTTGCTTCAACTCGGAGTTCGCTCCGACAAGATCGCGATCATTCACAACGGAATCGACGTCACTCGCTTCCGGCAAAACGGTGATGCGAGAGACGCACTTCAGCGCCTGAATTTAACCAGTCTTAGAGCGCGACCGTTGATAACCATGGTGGCGAACTTTGAATACCGAGTGAAAGATCAGGCGATGCTCTTACGTGCGGCACGGCGAGTGAAAACGGAAGTTCCCGAAGCGATCTTCGTCTTTGCCGGAGAGGGCAAGTTGAAAGGAGAAACAGAAAGATTAGCGAGTGAGCTCGGCTTAAGTGACTCCTGTTTGTTTATTGGCCGTTGTGCGAATGTGCCGGATCTCCTGGCCGCCTCCGATGTTTGTGTGTTGAGTTCGCAAGCCGAAGGTTTCTCGAATTCCGTTCTTGAATACATGGCGGCCGAGCGCGCGGTAGTCGCCACAAACGTGGGAGGCGCAAGCGAAGCCATTGTGGAAGGCGAGACAGGGCACCTCGTAGAGCCAGGCGACGATCAAGCCATGGCTGACCGGATTGTTGCTTTACTTCGCAACCACGAACAGAGACGCACAATGGGAGATAGAGGACGGGCCGTGGTTGAGCAAAACTTTTCCTGTCAGAAGCGTCTGGCAACGACCATGGACCTGTATCGAAAGTTCTTGAATTGAGGCAAGAAAACGAACAAAAGGCGCTTCAGCCTGTCGCCGTCCGAGTGTTGGTTGTCGCCGCGTCCATGGACATTCTGGGCGGACAGGCAGTCCAGGCCGAGCGGCTCATGCGGCGTTTACAAGAGGAACCTTCAGTGGAAGTTTCTTTTCTCGCCATCAACCCGCGTCTTCCCGGAATGCTTGCCAGGTTGCAGGCTGTCAAATACGTGCGCACGATCGTGACTTCAATTCTCTATTGGCTGAATCTGCTGCATTACGTGCGACAGTACGACGTCGTACACGTGTTTTCGGCCTCTTATCTTTCTTTTCTGATCGCACCCACGCCGGCAATTATCGTGAGCAAGTTCTATCGCAAGAAGATCGTGCTCAATTACCACAGTGGGGAAGCCGAAGACCATCTGCGGCGCTGGCCACGGTCTACCAGGCCGATAATCAAGCTGGTGGACGCGGTAGTAGTTCCATCGCAGTATCTCGTTCGAGTGTTTGCCAAATTTGAAATTGAAGCGTTCGCGATCTTCAACATTATCGATCTCGATGAATTCGAATTTCGCGAACGTACGCCGTTACGGCCGGTGTTTCTTTCCAACCGCAACCTCGAAACCCATTATGGCGTTGACTGCGTGCTGCGTGCGTTTGCGGACATTCAGCAGCGGATGCCGAACGCTATTTTGACAGTCGTGGGCGATGGAAGTCAGCGCGAAGCACTGGAAAATCTTGCAAAAGACCTGGATCTGGAAAACGTGACGTTTACCGGGCGCGTGGACCACGGCGAGATCCGCCGGTACTACTCGGCCGCAGACATCTATCTCAATGCTTCAAGAATAGACAATCAGCCTCTCTCGATTCTCGAAGCTTTCGCTTGCGGCCTGCCGGTGGTGACGACGGATGCGGGTGGCATCCCCGATATCGTCACGGACGGGGTCACCGGATCTGTGGTGCGCGTGGATGATTGTCAGGAACTGGCATCGCGGGCGTTAAGCCTGCTGGCGGATCCGGCGATTGCTCGACCCTTGATCGACCGTGCCCGAGCCGAATGCGCGCGGTATACATGGGAGGCTGTGTGCGAACAATGGCTTCTCCTTTATCACTCTCTGTCGTTAGGTAAAACATTTAATTACGAGGATTTGCGGGTGGCGGGATAGCGCAAACGCCGTGTAAGGTATTCGAAAAGCTTGCGATACAACGCACTACAACTGATTGGTAGTTTCCATCAAGGCGGTTCCGAGCGCCAGGCGCTTCAGCTAACGCGGCTGTTGCTCGAAGCGGGCGAGTGGAACGTGCGTGTCGCAACTCTCGAACGCGACGGAGTGCTGTTGGCGGAGATTGAAAAACTGGCTTTGAGCGAAATACCGGAATTTCGACTCAACAGTTTTTATAACCTGCTCGCCGCGCGTCAGGTACGGCGTTTCGCTCAATATCTTAAACAACAGCAAATTCATGTGGTGCATACGCACGACTTCTACACGAATATCTTCGGAATGGTCGCGGCAGCGCTGGCCCGCGTTCCCGTGCGCATTGCCTCGCGCCGCGAATCTGCCGTGCGGCCCACGAGGCAAAGATTCGCCGAGCGTCACGCGTACAAGCTCGCTCACACCGTTATCGCCAATTGTGAAGAGGTGCGCCAGCAACTAATAAACGAAGGTGTGCCGCCGTCGAAGGTGCGTACTGTTTACAATGGAATCGATCCGGCGCGAGTTCAAGCGGGACAGACACAAAGAAGCAGTGTCCTCGCCAAGCTCAAGCTGCCGCAGTCGGCGCGCTTTGTTACGATCGTCGCCAACATGCGAGCGCACGTCTGGCATTCTGAACCTATTTGTCTGAAGGACCACCCGACGTTCTTGCGAGCGGCGCAGCGTGTGTACCAGCAGTTTCCCGACGCGGCTTTCATCGTTGCCGGCGAGGGCGCGTTGAAGGAGATGACGCAGGAGCTGGCGCGGACGCTCGGTATCGGAGATCGGACCTTCTTTATCGGAAGGTGCGAGGACGTCGGATCGCTGTTCTCGATCTCTGATGTTTGTGTACTTAGCTCGCGCGCGGAGGGGTTTCCTAACGCGATTCTCGAATACATGGCGGCCGGCCGCCCGGTAGTGGCCACTGATGTTGGTGGCGCGAGAGAAGCGATCGTGCAGGGCGAAACGGGTTATTTAGTTGCGGCGGGCGACGATCAACAGTTGGCCGAGCACATCACCGCGTTATTGAGGGACCCGGAGAACGCTCGCGCTATGGGTGAACGCGGCCAACAGATCGTATACGAGCGGTTTTCGACACGACGCCAGCTTCAGCAAATCGACATTCTTTATAGCGACTTGCTGAGGACGCGTGTTTCAGGGTCTGTGTCAGAAGTGAGCCGAGGGTTGGAATGATAAAGAGACGCGGTTACAACTCACCCGGGACCAGTGAGGTTCCAAAGGAAGAGGAGTCAGGACAAGCTCCGGCAGTCTCGGTTGTCATCGCCGCTTACAATTCCTCCGCGTATATCTCACAGGCGCTCGATTCGGTCTATGCGCAAACTTTTACGGATTACGAAGTGATCGTCGTTGACGACGGCTCGAAAGATCGCGAGGACCTCGAACGAGTGCTCGAGTCGCATCCGCTGTCAATTATTTATCTCCCACAGGAAAACCGCGGCGTCAGCGGAGCAAGAAACTCCGCCATTAGAATCGCGAAGGGCACGTTTTATGCACAGCTCGACTCAGACGATCAGTGGACTCCTGATTATCTACAGGTGCAGGTGCAAATCCTGATTGACAATCCTGACGTCGCACTGGTCTATCCGAACGCTGTGATTGTCGGCGACACGTATCAAGCCGGAATGGAGTTCATGAAAGTATCGCCGTCAGTAGGTGAAGTGACGTTTGAAACGCTGGTACGGCAGCAGTGCACTGTAATGACATCCGTTACTGCCCGAATGAGTGCGATCAGGGAAGCGGGCATGTTTGATGAGAGTTTACGTCGTTGCGAAGACTTCGATTTGTGGGTGAGGATTCTAAAAAACGGTGGCCGCATAAGTTATCACCGACAGGTACTTGCTTCCTGGCGGCGGCGCGCGGGCAGTCTTTCGTCTGACCGCATTCCGATGCTCCGCAGTCTGCTTACAGTATTTGCAACATGGACTCGGACCATGGATTTAACCAGCGCGGAACGAGCAGTGCTGAAGGAACAAGCAGATCATAACCGCGCGATCCTGGGCTTATACGAAGGAAAGCATGCCTTACGTACAGGTGAGGCCGGCGCTGCGCTGGTTCACTTCGAACAGGCCAACGCATATTTACGCAGCCCGAAATTAGTATTGGTCATTTTTCTCTTACGCCACGTGCCGCGCTTAATAATCTGGATAGTCGGCAAGCGCGAGCGCTTACTTGTGGGTGAACCGCACAAACGCAGCAGCGCCGAAGGCGTTCTTTAGTTTCTGATGCGATTAGACGTAATCATACCTACCTACAATCGTCAGGATCTGCTCCCGTCAAGTTTGGAAAGTTTGTTTGCGGCCGAAGTTCCCGCTGGATTGGAAGTCGGCGTCACGGTAGTCGATAACAATTCCACTGACGGTACACGACAGGTAATCGAGTCGTTTCAAGAGCGGTTTGGCGATCGAGTCAGATATTGTTTTGAACGTCAGCAAGGGAGATCACATGCGCTGAACGCGGGCGTGAATGCGACTACCGGTGACCTGATTGGCGTCATTGACGACGACGAAGAGATAGATCGAGATTGGTACAAGATTGCCTTTGAAGCGTTTCGCACCAGAGATCTGGATTTTATTGGTGGTCCATACGTTCCCCGGTGGAGCGTGACCCCACCCGCGTGGCTTCCGCCGGAATACGGAAGTGTCGTCGGTTGTGTCAGCGGCGGGGAAGAGGAAGCTCCCTTTGACGAAAACTATCCCGGCA
>DASUOZ010000492.1:0-9524 GCA_036276375.1 Pyrinomonadaceae bacterium
GTGCTCAGTCTCGAACTGCGCGATCTCGACGCCGCAAAGATCAAAATGCTCTACGACAAAATCTACGCGGCGGCACAGCAGATCGCGAACGACAGCAGAACAAAGTTTGACTTCAAAGAGATCAACGTCAACACACCGGCGCCAACCAATCAGTTCATGCGATCGCACATCACCGAAGCCGCGCGCGGACTCGGCCTCACCACAAAGCTGATGCCCTCGGGCGCCGGCCACGATGCGCAGGACATGGCCCGCCTCGGCTCTGTCGGCATGATCTTCGTGCCGAGCGTCGGCGGCATCAGCCACTCACCACGCGAGTTTTCCCGCCCCGAAGACATTATCAACGGCGCGAACGTGCTGCTGCATGCCGTAATCAGATTCGATCCGGACCAGGAACCCATTTAGTTACGCCTGCCGGGCCCAACGCAACGCTTCCGGAATCGACGCGCGCTTGCCGTACATCAGCATGCCCACGCGATAAATCCGCGCCGTGAGCAACATGATCAAAACCACAGTCCCAAACCCGATCAGTAACGACAGAGCGATCTGCCAGAACGGCGGCGTCTGCGTGACGATACGCACCAGCATCGCCACGGGTGCGGAGAACGGGATCATCGACACCCAAAACGCAAACGACGAATCAGGACTGCGGCTTACGGGCAGAAACATGTAGAAGCTCACCACCAGTATGAGGATGATGGGCATCGCCAACTGGCCACCTTCCTGCGCCGTCGTCACCATGGATCCGACGAGCGCGTAAATGGTGGCGTAGATGAAGTAACCAAGCAGAAAGAACAGCGCGAAATAAACGTAATGCGTTATCGGTACACTCGGGATACTCACCGACTTCAGTCCACGCGAGGCCAGCAAGTTCACGCCATAGAGCCCAAACGCAGTTAACGCCGTGGCCCAAATGGCAAGCTGCGTCAACGCCACGAGCGAAACACCCACCAGCTTGCCCGTCATCAACGTAAACGGCTTCACTGACGAAAACAGGATCTCCGCAATCCGTGTCTCTTTTTCTTCGATCACGGCGCCGAGAATAATCTGGCCATACATCAGGACCGCGAGATACATGATGAAGCCGACGCCGAATACCAGAATGAAACTCTCACCCGCATTGCGCTCCTCACCGGCAGCGCCGAGTTTCACTGACTGCAATTCGATCGGCTGAAACAATTCCTGCCGCGTGGCGGAGTCGACTTGCGCCTCGATCAGCCGCTCCTCTCTGACGGCGCGTGTCAACGCCTGCCGCAAAACCCTGCTACTCAGCAGGTCGCCCGGATTGTTGTTGAAGAACTCCGCGTGGCCATGCTCCATGAAGTCAGACGGCAGTATCAAATACCCGTCGAGCTCTTTGTTTCGCAAACGCGCATCGAGTCGGGCTCTTTCTTCGGCTGCTTCAGGACCAATCGACGCGACTTGCTCCAGGGCAAACGTACGTCCAGCCATTGCCGGACCGGCCTGACCCTGCTCTGCCTGTTCTGAAGCCTCTTCTTCAGTCAGGACTGCTTCTTCGAGGCGGTCGTAGATTTTTCCGGTCTGGTCGATCACCGCGACACGCATTGGGCCACCGGCCTCGATGTTCAAAACCACCGCGGGCACGATGCCGAAAAGCGACATGACCAGGGGCAGCACAATCGTCGAGACGATAAACATCTTCGCGCGAACGCGCTGTATGTATTCGCGTTTGACTACGGCAAGAAACTTTCTCATGCGTTTTCGGTGACCTTCGTGATGAAGATATCGTTCAAACTCGGTTCGACCATTTCAAACTTCCCGATGCGCGCGCCGGAGTCGATCAAACGTCGCAATAGAACCTGCGCGTCGGCGCCGTGTGCAAGTAGCGCCTGTGCTTCGTCCGAGTGGCGCACGACTTTGCTGACCAGCGCCGGATCGTCCAGCACGCCGTCGCCGCCTTCGCAACGCACCGCCACGGCGTTGTGGCCAAAACTGCGCTTGATCTCACGCAGGCTGCCTGCGAAAACTTTCTCCGAACGATTGAGCAGACAGATGTCGTCGCAGATCTTTTCGGCGACCTCCATCTGGTGCGTCGAGAAAATGATCGTCTTGCCGGCGCGTTTGAGATCGAGCACGATCTCCTTCAGCAATTCGACGTTAACCGGATCGAGACCGGAGAACGGTTCGTCCAGAATCAAAAGGTCGGGATCGTGGAGGACGGCCGCGATGAATTGGACCTTCTGCTGCATTCCTTTCGAGAGTTCCATTGAGCGCTTGTATTTCCACTCGGAAAGCTTCACACGCGCCAGCCAATCGTCGATCTTCGCGTCGATGTTCCTGCCGTTTACGTTTTTGAGCTCTGCGAAGAACCGTAGTTGATCGACCACTTTCATACGGCGATAAAGACCTCGTTCCTCGGGCAGGTAGCCGATGCGATCCTGGAGCGCGGCGTTGATCTTGCTGCCGAAGAGCTCGATCGAACCTGTGTCCGGCGCGGTGATGTTCACGATCATGCGGATCGTCGTGGTTTTGCCCGCGCCGTTGGGTCCGAGCAGCCCAAACACGCGCCCGCCGCGCACGGTCAAACTCAGTTCCTTCACGGCCGTAAAGTCGCGAAAGCTCTTGCTGACGCGGTCGAGTTGAACGGTGGTCTCCGTAGTCATCGATTTTTTCTTTGTCTCATAATATTATTTACACCCTGCGTCGCCCCAGTACGTCGCAAATCGGCCTTGCTAGTTCGTATGCTTTTCGGTTTCAAAGGTCACACCTTGATCAAAGTCGCCCTCGCGCTGTGCGTTTTACTGCCCGCGGGACTCGACCTTGCTGCGCAAACTACGCAAAACCCGCCGTCAAAACCGCCCGCTGACGTTGTACGTGTTTACACCGAACTCGTCCAGACCGACGTGATGGTTTTCGACAAACAGGGCCGTTTCGTTGATGGTCTGACTAAAGAAAACTTCGAATTGCGCGTCGACGGCAAACCACGACCGATCCAGGCCTTCGAAAAGATCACCGCCGGCAGCGATGAAGAATCGCAACTCGCCGCTGCGCGCGGCGCCACGACAGTCAACTTAAAACGTCCGGTCCCACTCGATCGCGGCCGCATTGTGTTTTTCTATCTCGACGACTATCACATGGATCTGGCCGGTCTCGTCGCCGCGAAAAAAGTAATCACAACCTTCATCGAGAAACAGATGGGGCAGAATGATCAGGCCGCCATTGCGTCAGCCACCGGCCAGATCGGTTTTCTACAACAGCTCACCGGCGATCGCCTGGTGTTGCGTACGGCTCTCGACCGTCTGACGCCGCGCCAGTTTTCGGTGCGCGATCTGGACACGCCGCCGATGAGCGAGTACGAAGCATTGCTCATCGATCGTGGCGACCGCGGGGTTTTCGACTTCTTTGTGACCGAAACGATGCGATCCAATCCGGGTGTCAGTCGCAACGTAGCGGAGCAAATGGTGCGCGGCCGAGCGACGGCAATGCTGGCGCAGGCCGGACGGATCAACATTAACACGCTCAGTGGCCTCGAATCTCTCGTGCGCTCGGCGCGCAATCTTCCCGGCCGCAAATTGCTGTTCTTTTTGTCCGGCGGGTTCCTCGTCGAAAACCGCCGCGGAGATTCAATGACGAGGCTGCGCGACGTTACGAGTGCGGCCGCGAAGAGTGGAGTCGTGATCTATTCGATGGACACTCGCGGTCTGGTGGCGACGCTGCACGATGCAAGTACTGACCAACCCTTCGATCCGGGCGGCCAATTGCTAACCGCCAAACACGGCGAACTCGCCGCTTCGCAAGACGCCCTGAACGCGCTCGCTGTCGACACCGGTGGAAAACCGCTATTCAACACCAACGATCTGACACAGGGACTCGCGCCCGCAATCCAGGAAACGTCGTCTTACTACCTGCTCGCCTGGAAACCTGACGCGGATTCGGAAAAACAGAAACGATTTAGAGAGCTCGAAGTCAAACTCGTCGGGCGCTCCGATCTGACGGTGAGAGTGCGCAAAGGTTTCTTCGACGTCGATCCGGCGCCCGCCGTAGCGTCGAACAAGAAGCAGGAGCAGAACCCGACGCCCATCAAAACCGCGCCGGCCAAATTGCGTGAAGCGATCGTGGCTCCTTATCCGGAACGAAGTCTGCCGATTCTCATGAGCGTCGATTACTACGACGTGCCGGAAAAAGGACCTACACTCTCGACCGCGATTCAAGTGCCCGGCGAGTTTCTTTCGTTCGCTGAGCAGCCGGACGGAAAGATCCAGGCGGTCGTCGACCTCAGCGGCGTTTACTACGACGATAAAGGTAACGCAAAGGCCAATTTCATGGAGCGGATCGTGACCACCGCTCCGTCGCTGGAAGCGACCAGGGGTTACGCTACCGACATTGTTTTCACGTATCCCGCAAAGCTTCCGCCGGGGCTTTACCAGGTGCGAGTCGCGGCGCGCGACGACAAGAGTGACCGCGTCGGCAGCGCGCACACGTGGATCGAGGTTCCGGATCTTACGAAGAAGAAGTTGACCATCAGTAGCTTGCTCTTGGGTGAACGAGCGCAAACGACGGTGGCAAACGTTTCTGACGTTTCTGAGAACGGCGTTGTTGGTCCAGTTGCATTGAGCGCTAGTCATCGTTTCAAACGCGATTCCACGTTGCGGTTTCTCGTGTTTGCGTACAACATGGCGCCCTCGCCCGCGGATCAAAAGCCGGATGTGGCCGTGCAGGTCCAGGTGCTGCGCGACGATCAACCGGTGATCACCACGGCGTTGCGCAAGATCAATACTGAAGGCGTCGCGGACCCGACGCGTCTGCCTTACGCCGCAGAGATTCCGATGAACGAGTTGCTGCCCGGCCGTTACGTGTTGCAAATCTCGCTCATCGATCGCGTCGCCAAGCAAAGCACCTCACGCAAGACTCACTTCGACGTCTATTAGCATCACGTGACCAAGCCGTGGAAACCGACCAGGGAGCAACTTCTCGCCGCGACGGAGAAGACTGTGCCCGACGTGATCGCGCCGAATCTGCGCGTGCTGTTTTGCGGCATCAATCCGGGGCTTTACACGGCCGCGGTGGGCCATCATTTCGCTCGTCCCGGGAATCGTTTCTGGCCCGCGCTCCACGCCGGTGGATTTACCGAGCGCGTGTTGTCGCCGTTTGCCGAACGCGAACTGCTGAAGAGTGATTACGGCATCACGAACGTTGTGCCGCGAACAACGGCGTCGGCGGATCAACTGACGCGCGCAGAGATCATCGCGGGTGGCGAACGGTTGCGAAGGAAGGTGCTTCGTTATCGACCGCGCGTGCTGGCGGTGTTGGGCGTGGGCGCGTATCGCACGGCGTTTGATCGGCCGAAAGCGACCGTGGGCCGGCAAGCGGAAACGATCGGCGAGACGGTGCTTTGGGTGTTACCGAATCCGAGCGGGCTGAACGCAAACTACCAGGCTCCGGAACTAGCGCGTTTATTCGGCGAGCTCAAAGCCTTCTCTGATTCCGGCTAGTCCGTGTTCGTCAACGGCGAACCAACCTGCAAGTGGTCCTCAAGACCTTGCACGTTTCGCCAACGCTTTCAGCGTTGTCGTCATGTTCTTTTTGCCTCCCTTCAAACGCCGAAGGCGTTAACACATCCTTGCCAGCAAACGTTACTTGATGCTGATCGTCATGGAGTACGTGCCGCCGCGCTCGTCGCCGTCGACGATGATGTGATAGTCGCCGGTCTCGGGAAGCGTGCCGGTCCAACTGCGCGCGTTGTCCGCGATCAGGCTCGTCGAAACCGGACTCATCACCAGAAACCGTACCGACTTCTGCGGCGACGTGAGTTGCACCGTCATCAACTGTCCCGCACGCGCGCCAACGAGATACGTGTCCGGCAACGCAATCGACACTTTGCCCTGAACCGTCGCCGATGAACTGCCTCGTTTGAACTGCACCCTGCGTGAGGCGGGTTTGCTTTCGCCCGTTTCGAGATGCACGATCCTCGTCTGCGCTTCCCGATACTGCTTGCCGTCAAATTTATAGACCGTGCGCGATTCGGTCGCCGCGGAGTCGTGCGCGTTGATTTGCAGATCCGTGTGGCCGTTGCTCGACGTTCTCAGCAACTCGATACCCAAACCGGCAGCCTCGTCGAGAATCGGTTCAAATCCCTGCCCCGCCGCGCGATAAAGGTAGATCCTGCAGTTGTGCGCGCCGCACGAGCACATGCCGGACAGTTGCACTTCGTATTCCTTCACGCCGTCGCGATTCAGATCGTGTTGCTCAACGGTCATTCCCTCTTCGGCCGCGGCGGCTCCGCCTTCCTGCTCTTTCAAACACTCGCGCAACTCCGCATCGTCAGCCAACACTTGCCTGAACAACTTCGCGCGAACTGCTTTCGACGGCTCTCCCTGGAAAGCAAACAGTATCAACGCAACGAAAACGAGTGCTCTAAACATTCGACTCCTTCTCTATTTCACTTTCACTTCGATCGGCGATTGCCGCATTTGCGAAAACTCATCGACGTATTTGTCCCACATGCGTTTCGAAGTGATCATTCCCGCACGGTCCCACGCGAAGCCTGCCCAGTAGGAGATCGGCATCGTATTCTTCGTTGGTTTCAACACGAGGAGGTGATTCAGATTGTCTTCCGTGACCGTGTCGACTTCGCGCGGATTCGCGACGATCGCGAGCCCCTGCATGCCGAGGTCCTTAGCCATCGGCTCCCAGGTCGTCAACCGGCCGTGTTCGGCGTTGAACTCCTTCTGCGCTTCTTCCACCTTCTTCAATCCGACAGCGATTGTAAGCGGTCGATCACCGGGTTCGCTTCTATAAAAGGCCTCGAAGTGGTTCAACTGGCTGCCTCCATCAAGTGAAACGCGTAAAACGTGCAACACAGAGACGTCGGGACCCTGGAAATGCGGATACACCAATTCAAACATCACACGAATCGGCCCGTTCGCCAGCACACGCGACTGCACGAAGTTTCTCGGAGTGAAGAGGTGGCCGTTGGCCCAAATGCCGCTGCCGCCACAGCCGCGCGTCGGTCCCGCGGAATAAGCATCGACGCCTTCGCCGGTGTCGGTGTGGTAATTGTCGACCATGTACCAGTCGTTGATGACCATCTTCGGCGTTCGTTTTGACCAGATGTCAATGGCGCTACTGGTCAGCGGTTCGCCTTTCCAGAAGGCCAGGGCGTTGCCGTAAGTGCGGTGCGCGATGCGATCGTTCTCCCAGGCGAAGTCGTCGAAGCGCTCACGAACGAATCGGCCGTAAGCACGAAAGTCTTCCTTCTTGTACTCGCGCTTCGGACCGGCGAAAACGATGAACCGCTTCGTCTCGTCTGGTTTGAAATCGGATTGGAAGATAAGTATGTCGGGTTTGCGGTAGTCGTCGTAATCCGTATCCACCGACTGGGCCAACACTTCCTTGCCCGAACTGTCGCGCACGTGAAGCTTTGTCAGGTCCTTTTCGGCGAGCGACGCAAGATCTCTAGCGGTTAGCTCGATCGTTTCCCTCTGCCGCGCGAGGTTGAGTTTATTCACGGCCGTAACCGTCAACTCAGTCTGCGCAGACGTGCTCAGAGGAACTGCCAGGAGAAAAGCAATAAGCAGACCGATCTTCATGGAAACTCCTTTTTTACCTGGACTCTGCGGAACGGGTGCGTTCACAGCCGCGGATCGACCGGCTCACTTTCCAATGCCAGTACGCCAAACACACACTCATGAACGCGGCGCAACGGCTCGTGGCGCACAAACCGTTCAAGACCTTCAATACCGAGCGCAAACTCACGCAGCGCCAGCGAACGCTTCGTCGATAATCCGCGCGCGCGCAGCCGCTCGAGATTTTCCGGCAACGCGTACTCTGGTCCATAAATGATGCGCAGGTACTCTTGGCCTCTGCACTTTACTGCCGGCTGCACCAAACCACGAGAACTGCGCGCGAGGAAATCGAATGGCTTGACGACCATGCCTTCGCCGCCACGGGCAGTCAACTGTTCCCACCAGGCAATACCACTTTGCTCGCGGGCCGGATCGGTGACGTCGACTACGACGTACGACGTTGCCAGCAACAGTCTTTCATCCGCGTCGCAAACTTTCTTCAGCGTCTCCATGTGCCACACGTGATCGCGATCCGTGTGCACTCGGCCCTCGGTAGCCAGCAGATGAAACGGCGCTAACTTCAGATCGTCAAGCGACTGGACCGGCCAGCAGTAACGGCGATACGCATCGACGTACTTTGCCGCAGCCGTCTGCCGTTGTCGATAGCGATCGAGCAAAGGCGCTATCTCCGGGTTCTGCGGCGCCGCTTCCGTGAGCGCCCCGACCACGTCCATCAGCGAGGCACGAGCGGCCGCACCCACCGCCGCATATTGCCGGCGCACCAGCTCCTGCGCCTTCGCCGACCACGGCATCAACTCGCAATCCAAACACACCCAGTCCGTCTCAAACTCGTCCCAAATCTGCGCCCGCTCGAGCGCTTCCTGAACCCGCGCGATAAACGCCGTCTCGAGCTCAGAATCGTCGAAGAACTTCCGTCCGGTACGCGTGTAACAAATGCCCGCGGTGTCTTCGACAACTCCGAAGCGCTTTCTCGCCGCGTCGCGATCGCGACAGACGACGACCACCGCGCGCGAGCCCATGTGTTTTTCTTCGCACACAACCTTCGCGACACCCGCGTTTCGGAAATAACCAAACGCCTCAGCCGGATGCTCCAACAGATCCTCTTCACGACTCGTTTCCGATGGCGACATCGTCGGCGGCAAATAGATCAACCATTTCGGATCCGCGGCAAATCGGCTCATCGCCTCCAACGCCGCGAAACTGTTCTCTTCGCGAATCGTGACCGTGCGATGCAGACGCGTGGTGATGATTCGCTTGCCCGACACGTCTTCAATGTCGAGGACGTCGTCGTAAGTTTGTTGCGCCGTGAGCGCCGGCGCCTGGTCCTCTTCACGCAGGAACGGTTTCGCCGGTTCGTAATAAGTTTGCAGCGCGGGCACGGAGATCAACTCTTTCTCCGGATATCTCAACGCCGTCAGCTTGCCGCCGAAAACGCAGCCCGTGTCGATGCAGATCGTGCCGTTGAGCCATTCCGGTTCGGGTACCGGCGTGTGCCCGTAAACGACCATCGCTTTGCCGCGATACTCGGCAGCCCAGTTGTAACGCACGGGCAAACCAAACTCGTCAGTCTCGCCGGTCGTCTCGCCGTACAACGCGAAGTCTCTGACCTTTCCCGAACCGCGCCCTTGAAGCTCTTCCTTCAGACCAGCGTGGGCCACGACGAGCCGCCCCTCATCCAACACGTAGTGACTCACGAGATTGTCGATGAAGTCGGCGACGTGTTGCTTGAACTCCGGAGGTTCGCGTTCGAGCTGATGTAGCGACTCCGCGAGGCCGTGTGTGATCTGCACGTCGCGACCGCGCAGCTTGCGCATCAACTTCGAATCGTGATTTCCCGGCACGGCGAGCGCGGCGCCTGATTCGGTCATGCTCATGGCGAGCTTTAAGACTTCCGGAATCTTTGGTCCACGATCGACCAAATCACCAAGAAATACGGCTTTGCGTCCCTCCGGATGGCGACCGTGCAGGGCGCCGTTCGTT
>DASUOZ010000493.1:0-8200 GCA_036276375.1 Pyrinomonadaceae bacterium
CGTCTCTATTTCGGGCGGAGAGAATAACAAGGATTCCAAGGCTTTTGATTGCACTGCGGTTCAGTTCTGATTAACCACGGGGAGGAACTGATTGAGTAATATCACAGCCGGAAACACGACCGGGACTCGCCCCGATCGTAGCGTCGAACTTACTTCGCGGCGCCGGTTCCTGGATTATCTACTGGGGACCAGCGCGTTCGCGACTTTAGCGGCGATCGTCTATCCCATCATCAGGTTCATGGCCCCACCTCACGTCGTGGAGGCCATTCAGAATTCTGTGGTGGCCGCAAAGCTCAGTGAGCTGCCGCCCAATTCGGCGAAGATCTTCAAATTCGGCAGCAAGCCTGGCCTGCTCGTCCGCACCGCAACCGGCGAACTCAAGGCGTTTTCCGCCGTGTGCACGCATCTCGACTGCATCGTTCAGTATCGCCCCGACACGAAACAGATCTGGTGCGCCTGCCACAACGGTCAGTACAACCTGAACGGAGAGAACATCGGTGGACCGCCACCGCGGCCGCTCGAAGAATATCCAGTCAACAAACGAGGTGACGACGTAGTCGTTAACAAAGCGTAAGAGACCCGATGAGAGTTGAGCCTTTCAAAAGATGGATGGATGAGCGTCTGTCCATCAGCACGCTCGGATACGCAGCGCAGAAAAAGGAAGTCCCGCTTCACCGCCAGTCGATCTGGTATTACTTCGGCGGCATGACGCTTTTTCTGTTCGTCGTTCAGGTAGTCACCGGCATCCTGTTGTTGCTGTACTACCGGCCGAGCTCGGAAGACGCATTTGAGAGCGTGCAGTTCATCATGACGGAGGTGAAGTTTGGCTGGCTAATCCGTTCGATTCATAGCTGGTCAGCCAACTTGATGATCCTGACTCTGTTCATCCACATGTTCAGCGTCTATTTCATGCGCGCCTACGAGCGGCCGCGTGAAATCACGTGGGTGACCGGCGTCGTACTGCTGCTGCTTTCCGTTTGTTTTGGCTTCAGCGGTTACCTGCTCCCGTGGAATGAGGTCTCCTTTTTTGCCACCAAAGTCGGGACGGACATTGCCGGTGTTGTGCCGGTGGCAGGCAAAACGATGCTGCGTTTCCTGCGTGGAGGCGACGACGTGACCGGCGCGACCCTGACGCGCTTTTTCGGATTTCATGTGGCCGTGCTACCGGCGCTGGCGACTGTCTTCATTGGCGTTCACGTGCTGCTGGTCCAACTCCACGGCATGCACGTTCCGGCTCGTTATCAAAAAACCTACCGGCGCATGAAGTTTTTTCCAAACTTCCTGATGCGCGACCTGATCGGCTGGCTGCTGGCCATCGGCGTGCTGGCGGCTCTGGCGGCTATCTTTCCGTGGGAGCTGGGTGTCAAGGCCGATCCGTTTGCGCCCGCGCCGGCAGGCATCAAGCCGGAATGGTATTTCCTCTTCATGTTTCAGACGCTGAAGTACATTCCGCCGAAAATATTTATCTTTGACGGCGAAGTGATCGGCATTCTGCTGTTCATGCTCGCGGGCGCGGCTTTGTTCGTCATTCCGTTTGTGAATCGTAATCCGGAGCAGCACCCGCGTCGCAGATTGATCTTCAACATTCTCGGCGGAGTCGCAGTCTTGTTCATAGTAGTAATGACGGTCATCGGTTATCTCGCGTGATTACAAAAGTCGCCACATCGTTACTATTTTGCACCGGCGTAATTCTGCTCGCCGCCTGTTCTGTTACCGCCCAGCAGAAAAACTCCTGCATCGAATGCCACGTTAAGCTGGAAGGAGAACTCGGCGATCCGGCGCGCTCGATCAAGAACGACATCCACCTCTCGCGCGGGCTTTCGTGTAACGATTGCCACGGCGGTGATCCCACCGTTGACGACAAAGTCGCCGCGAAGGACCTGACCAAAGGTTACCTGGGCCGCCCGAGAACGATGGACATTCCCGCGTTCTGCGGCAAGTGTCACAACGACGCCAGCTTCATGAAAAAGTTCAATCCGGCTTTGCGGGTGGACCAGGAGAAGGAGTACGCGACCAGCGTTCATGGCCAGTTGTTGAAAACGGGTAATACAAAAGTCGCGACCTGTATCAGTTGTCACGGAGTACACGGGATTCGCGCGGTGAGTGACGCGCTGTCTTCGGTCTATCCTTCAAACGTAGCCGAGACGTGCTCGCAGTGCCACAGCGACTCTGCGCGCATGGCGGAGTTCAAAATCCCGACTAACCAGTATGAGAAGTACAAAAGCAGTGTTCACGCAAAGGTCTTGTACGAGAAGCAGGATCTCTCAGCGCCGACATGCAACGACTGTCACGGCAACCACGGTGCGGCGCCGCCGGGAATTGCATCCGTAGCAAACGTCTGCGGTCAATGCCATGCGCGCCAGGCAGAGCTGTTTCGAGCGAGCGTGCATAAAACCGCGTTTGATAACAGCGGTCTGGGTGAGTGCATCACGTGTCACAGCAATCACGACATCCGCTCGCCGACGGATGAGTTGATCGGCACTGGTGAGAATGCGGTCTGCGTCTCCTGTCACAAGCCGGGTGAAAAAGGTTTTGTCGCGGCCGGCGAACTGCGCGGAATGATCGATGGCTTACTGGCGCGAATCGACCAGTCACATCAGATCCTCGATCGCGCCGAACGTGCGGGAATGGAAGTGAGCCGGCCGAAGTTTGAGTTACGCGAGGCGATTGACGGCGTCACTCACGCCCGCGTCCTGATCCATACTTCTTCCACCGCGGAGGTCGACAAGGTGGTGGCTCCGTCGGTCGCCATAGCCGCAAAGACATACCAGGCCGGCCTGGATGCGCTTGCGGAGTTAAATGTCCGGCGTTGGGGATTGGTAGTTTCATTATTTTTTATTCTGTTTCTGGCCGTGCTGGTATATTTGAAACTCCGACAGATGGAACGGCGGCAACCGGCTTAACGAACCAGATAGGGCGCACTTAACAGTTAATGCGACTACGCGCAAAACCGTTTCTCATTCTGTGCCTCGCGGCATGTGTCAGCTTTTTCTTGTGCCAGCTCGGCACGATCGATCATTTCTTCGCGGCGGCGTCAGCTCAGACCCGCCGGCGCACACCAACGCGGCGGCAACAACCGCAGAAGCCGCGCATTGATTACTCAAAGTTCTCGCACCGCACTCACGTCCAGGAGCAGAAACTCAACTGCGAGTCGTGTCATAAATTTCCTTCGAAGAACTGGAAGGAAGTCCGCAAGGGCGATGATGCATTTCCCGATGTGACGGATTTTCCGGAACACGATGCGTGCCTAGACTGCCATCGCACGCAGTTCTTCGCGCGCGAGCGCCCGGCGCCGGTCATTTGTTCCAACTGCCACGTCGCCGTAACTCCACGGAATACCGCGCGGTATCCGTTCCCGAGTCTTGGCGCACCGTTTTTGTCTACGCCGATGGGCCAGAAGTTCGTGTCGGAATTCAAGGTCTCGTTTCCACACGACAAGCACGTGGACGTTGTCGGTGTTATGCGCTTCCAGCCACGCCGCAAGGGCGAGTGGGCTTTTGTCCACGCTTCAGTGAGAGCGGAAACCCAACAGCCGGCGAGTTGTCCCGTCTGCCACGAGACTTATCAACCGCAGGGAAAATCGGCGGAGGAGTTCGTTACCAGCGCGCCGAAGAATCTGGCTGACGACGCGTTCTGGTTAAAGAAGGGCGCATTCAAGACGACGCCGGTCAGCCACGCTGCGTGTTCTGGTTGTCACAACGACGACGCCGGCATCGCGCCTGCGCCGAAAGACTGCGCGACTTGTCACAAGCTTTCTCCGGCAACCACACAGCAACCGCGCGACTTCGATCCGAAACTGGCCGCAACCATGCGCATAACTGACTGGGTAATGCTCAGACAATGGTCGCGCCGCAGCGCCGGACGGTATCGCCACGAATTCGAGGTTCATAATGAATTGAGCTGTGTCGACTGTCACAACCCCGCGGTCATGAACACGCTCGACGAGCGGACATTCGTTTCCGTCAAATCCTGCGGCGGCAGTGGAGGTTGTCACATCGAAACGACCGCAGACGGGATCCTGAATTATGAGATCGAACAGAAGAAGAAGGATCCCGGGTTTCAGTGTGTGAAGTGTCATGTGATCCTGGGTAAGAATCCGGTGCCGCAAAACCACCTGGACGCGATTCCGAAACCGACAGCAAAATGAGGCGCCAGGAGAGTAAACGCAAAGTGCGTATCGTGTTAGTGCTGTGCACGGGTGTGCTCGCGGCCGCTGTGGCCGTTTGCGTGGCAGAGCGACATGCGTCGGCGCAAGATCAGACGACTGATTATTCAAAGTTTGTGCATTCCACTACTCATCACGCGCGTATGCCGTGCTTGTTATGTCACCGGCGCGAGAGCAACGCGGCCCGGCCAACGATGCCGGGCGCTGCCGGCCACACTCCGTGCGTCGGCTGTCACGCGCAGCAGTTCGCAAACAAAGAAAGCCCCATCTGCACGATTTGCCACACGGACGTGAATTCCGGCGCTGTCAAACCGTTTCCGCGAATGAAGAGTTTTCGCATCAGTTTTGATCACGCGACGCACGTAACACCGGGCCGCGCCACGTGCGCTACTTGCCATCGCCCGTCGCGCGGTGGAGTCGCACTGTCGATTCCCTCCGGATTCAGCGCCCACTCGACTTGTTACACTTGTCACGCGCCCCGCGCGAAGTCCGGCGATCGTGATATTTCTTCTTGCGGTACTTGCCACAAGCTCGGTCGGTATTCCCGCACGCCGCAAACGAGCCCGGCATTTCGCATGAACTTCAGCCACGCTAAACATGGACCGGCGCAGAAGCTGGCGTGCGCTGATTGTCATCAGGTGCGAGCCGGTCTGCCGCAACGACGGCAAGTCACTTCTCCCCAGGCCGCCAATCATCACGCTAATCCGCGTAGTCAAAGCTGCATGACGTGTCATGACGGCAAGCGCGCGTTCGGCGGTGATGATTTTTCAGTTTGTAAGCGTTGTCATACAGGAACTCGTTGGCAGTTTTGATTTAAGCCCCACGCAGTTGTTTTTTCAGGAGGTCTTCGAACATGAAGCGTTTTACGATGCTAATCGTTGCGACCATAGCTATCGTGGTCGCCTTGAGTTCCGCGTTACTCTCACCCGGCTTCGATGCCGCAGCACAAGATGCGAAGAAGCCCCAGGACACTTACGTACTGGCGCCGGAGGCGAAGCTTGGTCAGGTTGCGTTCAGCCACCTTAATCACACGACGAAGAACAGAAATTCAGAAGGCACCGGACCAAGCGCGTGTGTCGAGTGTCACCACACGGCGCAACCGGCTTCAGAGGCGGCGAAACATCCGCCACTCAAGACCGCCTGGCCCGCAGATCGAACTACGACACTTACGGCAGAAGAGCTCGCCAAAGATCCAAATGCTGCCGGCCCAGTCTGTAGGGATTGCCACGCGCGCGCGGATACGAAGCCGAAATTGTTACCGGAAATTCCGCAGATCAAGCTTGAGGTTGGAACTGAGTTGATCACGTTGACGAATCAACAGGCGTTCCACCGGAATTGCGCCGGTTGTCACGATCAAATCGTGAAAACCCGAACCGACGTGAATCCGCCGACTTCGAAAAAGTGCCTGGCTTGTCACAAGAAAACGGCGGCGTGAACCACTAGCGCGGTAGCTGGTCCGTTGGGGGAACTTCCCCAGTTGGCTGCGGCAACAGCCGCAAGCCGGGAGAATTGCTCAGGTTTTCGCTTGTTTAGCGGGCGGCACAGTCGTTGCTCCAGTCAAGACGAGGGTTATGGAATCCGAGTCTCTTTGACGAAAGGCTGACGCGATGCTAAACGTTCTGATTAAGCGTTCCTACTTCTTACTGTTGCTGGCCGTGGCCATGGTTATGGCCGCCTTATGGATTGCCCCAATGCCCGTGCGGGGTAGCGATGACGATACGGCCGCGCTCTACAAATCGAAATGTGCTGTTTGCCACGGCGCGACCGCCGAGAAGAAGTTCGATGCCACGAAAGACGAGGGTGTGCTCGTCGAGACGGTCTTGAAAGGCAAGAAGCTGGAGAAGCCACCGAACATGCCGGCGTATGAAGAGAAAGGCGTCACTGCGGATCAGGCGAAGGCCCTGGTCACGTTTATGAAAGCCCAGAAGAAGTGAAGCATCTCGCTCCGGAGGAAGCCGGAGGAAGCCGGAGGAAGCCGGAGGAAGGTCGTTAGTCGGTAGAAATTCAGTTGACTTTGGGTTGCATGCTGCGAGGCGTCCTGGTCACCGCTGCTGTTTCTCTACTGCTACTCAGCAGTGTCGTTGGATTAGTCTGTTCTGCGCCGGCGCAAACTCCGGAGTCAGTAAACCCGCAACCCGCAGCTTCACCGAGCCCGCAAAGTGAGCGGGCCAGTGAGAATATTCCGGCGCTGGAATGCCAGGGCTGTCACGGTAGTGGCAAGACCCTGCCCTACCTCGGCGGCGCGAAGTTTCACACTCAACCGCACGAGGCTTACGATCGCGGTTTTCACGCCCGCGGAATTCAAGGGGGAATGAAAGCAGCGACCTGCCTTGATTGCCACACCCGAAATCGCGATTTGACGACGATCCTCCCGGCAGGTGATCCAAAGTCAACTATCAACCGCAGCAACATCGCCGAGACCTGCGGGCGTTGTCACGGCGACAAATCAGTCCTTCAGGGGAGCGGCATCAGTGACCGGCCATTCCTCTCGTATCGCGAGAGTGTGCACGCAAAGGCGCTTGCGCAAGGAAATACCTCGGCCGCCGTTTGTACTGATTGTCATAAAAGTCACGACATCCTTCCCGCCTCCGATCCGCAGTCGCCAATCGCCAAAGTCAACATTCCCGGTACGTGTAGTCAATGCCATAAAAGCGAGAGCGCCGAGTTCATGCAAAGCGTGCATGGACAGGCTGTGGCGCGCGGCGTCTCACGATCGCCGGTTTGTACCGATTGTCACGGTATCCACGGCATAACGTCGCCAGTCGAAAAAGCTACAGCGAGTGCTACGACAGCCGTGGCTACCGACACCTGTGCGGGTTGTCACGAGGGCGTGACGCTCACGCGGGAATTTGGAGTGGCCGGCGAACGTGTGAGCAGTTACAAGGACAGTTACCACGGCCTCGCTTCCGAACTCGGATCGAAAATCGTCGCAAACTGCGCCAGTTGTCACGGCGTACACAACATCCTCCCCTCCTCCGATCCCAAATCGATGATCAACGTCGCGAACCTGCCGCAAACCTGCGGACAGTGTCACGTTGGCGCCGGAGCTAACTTTGCGCGAGGCAAAATCCATTTGACGTCGGAGTTGGTTGCGGCCAATGGTATTCAGGATCCGGGAATACTCGGAACGCGAATAGTGCGTTGGATCTATCTTCCCCTCATCGTTCTGGTGATTGGCGGTATGGCAGTTCACAACGGTCTGATATGGTTCCGTAAGGCTGCGGCAAAGAAACGTCAGACACGTAAGATCGTTCGCCTGACGCGGAATCAGCGAGTGCAACACTGGTTGTTGCTCACGAGCTTCATCGTGCTGGTCGTGAGTGGCTTTGCACTTCAGTATCCCGACTCCTGGATCGCGTCGTTATCCGGTGGCAGTGAATACGTGCGACGGATCATCCATCGGATTGCCGCCGTGGTGATGCTCGTAGGCGGCGTTTACCATCTTGCTTATCTGGGCATGTCGAAAGAAGGCCGGCTGTGGTTGAAAGACATGCTCGTCAGAGGAAAAGACTTTACAGACGTCATCGGTAATTTCGGTTATTACCTCGGCATCTCAAAGGCGAAACCGAAGATCGCGCGGTTTGGTTATGCGGAAAAGGCGGAGTATTGGGCAGTTGTCTGGGGGACCGTAATTATGGGGCTCACGGGCTTGATGATTTGGTTCAAGCTGGGCGTCTTTGGATTTCTGCCGCGTTGGACCATCGATATCGCTTTGGCAATCCATTTTTACGAAGCGGTGCTGGCCACGCTGGCGATCGTCGTCTGGCACTTCTATCATGTCATCTTCGATCCCGACGTTTATCCCGTGAACTTCGCTTTCCTTGATGGGCGGGTTTCGGAAGATCATTATCGTGAAGAGCACGAACTGGCGTTCGACGAGCTCGAGAAAGAAGCACAAGAGGAACAACCACGAGCAGAAGGTGAAACAGGAGAACCAGCGCCCGAGGCGGGCAGGGCGTAAACAAGAACGATAATGAGCGAAGCCGAACAACCTACTCCGAAACCTCCAAGTCTATTCAGCAACTACATTAGCTT
>DASUOZ010000494.1:0-3021 GCA_036276375.1 Pyrinomonadaceae bacterium
TTCGTTATCGGCATTCGCGCATGAAACTTCCAGGCGCGACTGACTGGTGTGCAAAATCCGCAACTGCGCTTTGACTCGTGTTCTTTCACTCTCGAGTTGACGCTGGCGGGCCTGACGCGCTTCTTCCGGCCGCGTTGAACCGAAGGTCGCGGTCGCCCGTTCGATGTTCTCCGGGCGCAACGCAAACTCGATCCCTTCGAGCTGCGATTCCAGGTCCGCGATCTTGCTCTGCACTTCGACCAACTGCATGCGCAACTGCTCGGCACGTTGCTCCGCGCGAGTCAGACGTTCCATGTCGAGCTGATAACGATCGTCTTCGTGCATCTGGCTCAACTTGTCAGCCAGTCGATCGACCTGCTTCGAAAGGTTCGTGATGGTCTTCTGCATGTCTTCCTGAGACTCACCGGATTCGTTCGAAGTGGCCGCAGCTTTCGGTTTCTTTGTTTCCGTTGTTTGATCCGGTTCAGTGGTGTCGGTAGTTGAGTCGGCCGTGCTGATGATCTTCACGTCGCCCGCCGCCCCAGTGTTCTCACCGTTTGGCGTTGCCGTGGTTGGCGGCGCGATCGTGGGATTCGTGATGACGGGCTTCGGCGCGGCCGGTTTCGCGGCGCGGCGCGTTCGCTTCCGTTTTGTCTGCGCGTCGCCTTCTACCAAACAGAAGGTGAGAACGAGGCAAAGGCTGATAAAGATTTTGGTGTAGTTTCGCAAGCGAACAGGCATCATCACGCTCCTCCCGTCGGGTTCTTAAGATAACCCCGCTATCCAGATGCCATCAAGCTCTAGCCAGATGCTTGGCTTCCACGTCCGGCCCCGAAGGTTCGTTCCAAAATCCCTTATACCCTCTTTCCCACTACCTCATAAAGCGCATTCTTGAAGAAAACACGCTTGAGGCGATCGCCCATGTGCCGCGCCGGCTGCTGCCGCGCCCGCGCCCGCGCCTCGTCGATATTGCTCTTTTCACTGAGGATTTCGAGGGACAACCCATTGAACAGATCAGCCGCGGCCGGTAACGTCAGGTGCGACGTGTGATCCGCAAACGGCCCGACTTCATACGGCACCCCGAGCGCCCGCCAGCCTGAATGAACGCCCGCCGCAACCGCATAAACTGGATGGTGAACGTTGACCGTGAAATACAGCAGCCCGCCCGGTTTCAGTATCCGCACTAACTCGCCGACGATCTGTCTTGGTGATTCCGCGTGGTCGACGACGTTGTCGCAAAGCACTACGTCGAAACTGTTATTCGCAAACGGAAGCCGCTCGCCTTCCGCGGCGACGGTCACTGCCCGAATCTGCCAACGCGGAAACAGGCTGCGATAACTGACCGCGAGTGGATCGACACCGACTCCGTACCGTGCGCCGAAGTAGAAGATCAAACCATGCGCGCCACTGCCGACTTCGATGACGCGCGCATCGTCAGAAATTGTTTGAAACGCCTCGAGCAACTCCCGCACGCGTAGCGACGAACGCTGCATCGCGAGAACCACTTCCTCCTCGCGTCCTTTCAACTGCTGCGCTTTTTTCTCCTGGTACTCCAGTTGCCGCTCGAGCGCACGTCGGGCTAGCCTCTTTCGCGTCGGTTCCCACCGGGCCATCGGTCCGTGTCCGTTCGTGTTCATCCGTGGCTCAAAAGCTTTGCACTCTGAAACTAATACTCATCGCCGGCGCGGCGTTTGTCAGTGCTTCAACGCGAATCAACTGCGCGCCCGCTTCCGCGTACTCGCGCACGTTCTGTGGCGTAATCTTTCCCGAACATTCGATCGCCACGGAATCCGACGCTTCCTTCGCGACGCCGCTGAGAACCTTCACTTCGTCGGCAGTCACGTTTTCCAGCATGATCACGTCAGCGCCGCTCGCGATCGCTTCTCGCACTTCGCTTTCGCTGGCAACCTGAACCGCGATCTTGTGCAGATAGCCGAGCTTCTCTTGCGCCGTCTTCACGGCAGCGCCGACGCCGCCCAGGATCGAAACGTGATTCGCGGTCACGACCACCCCATCATCCAAACCAAATCTGCCATTCAATCCCCCACCGAGCTCGACCGCGTATCGTTCTAGCAAACGCAAACCGGGCGTGGTCGCGCGTGAATCGACAATCTGCGCGCCGGTGCCTTCGACCGCGGTTACATATTGGTTCGTAAGCGTCGCGATGCCGGAAAGTCGCTGCAACAGATTCAGCGCCACGCGTTCGGCGGAGATCATCACGTCGGCAAAACCGACCATCCGCGCGATGACTTTACCGGCTTCGACCTGTTCTCCGTCAGCCGCAAATGCTTCGAGCTGTTGCTGGGAGTCGAGTGTCAGAAACACTTCTTCCGCGGCTTCGAGTCCGGCGACGATCATCTTCTCGCCGGCGACGAACCGCGCGCGCGCGCGTGTGTTACGCGCCACGATCGACTGCGTGGTGATGTCGCCACGGCCGAGGTCTTCGCGCAGAAAGAGTCCGATTTGCGAATAGAGCGCGCCTTCGTCGATCCAGTTCATTGCAGGTTCTCGACTGTTTGCTGAAGTTGTGAGGAACGTTGCGCGATGTCTGCGATTCGCGCGCGCACTTCATTAACGCGCTCGGCAGGGGCGCGTTCGACGAAGTTTGGATTACCGAGTTGCGCTTCGAGTTTCGCGGCTTCGGCCTGCAGCTTTTGTTGTTCGCGGTTAAGGCGCTGGCGCTCTTGTTCGAAGTCGATCAGACCTTCGAGTGGAACAGCCAACTCTGCGCCGCCGAGTAACACAGCCCGCGCGGAGGCTTTCGGCGCATCGAGTTTTTCACCGATCGAAACGTCAGAAGCACGAACGAGTCGCGAGATCTCATCCTTTGCCGCGGCGAAAATATTGCGCTGGTTTTCGTCCGGCGAAGCGATGATGATCGGGATGCGCTCGGCTGGTTTGATGTTCATCTCCGAACGGATGTTTCTGACGCGCGAGATAACATCGATGATCGCCTCCATCTGCGATTCGGCTGCCTCGTCGATCAACTCCTTGCGGCCTTCAGGATACGCAGCCAGCATGATGGTCGGCTCCGCACCCTCG
>DASUOZ010000495.1:0-2284 GCA_036276375.1 Pyrinomonadaceae bacterium
AGCGTGAAACATATCTTCTTCATGCCGTATCAAAACAGATACTTTACGCCAAGCAGGATGTTTCGATCAGTGCGCAACGCCAAAGCGCCTGTGTTACGCACCACCGGAAACTGAAAACTTCCCTCAACGACGAACCGTGGATGCGCAGCATATTGAAGTCCGGGAGCGACGTAGTATTCCGTCGCCGCACTCCCGGCTACTGCGACACCCTCGAGACGCCCGTTGCTGCGATGAACAAACGTAGTCTCCAGAATCAGAAAGAGCTCGCCGCCGGGCTTATGCGGGTCTCGCGGTATCACAAACTCGACATCCGTATTCACTCGTTGCTCGTGGCCCATACGGAAGCCGTCGCGCTCCGCACGAAAAATCGCTTCGGCATTGCCGCCAAAGATGAAGCGTCCTCCGGCCTGTGAAAAGGCAATATCAAAATGTGGACTCAACCCGCCGTTAATCGGAGTGAGCTGCTGTCTTACAAACGAAGGCGCATTGATCTGCGTCTCCGTCGGAGCGGTCTTCTTGCCCGTCGGCAATTCCAGGCCGATCCGAAACGCAGCCTGTCGATCGCCGTAAGTCTCGACAGTCCGATAGAAGCGATACTTGGCCCAACCGGTTATGTTTCCGACGCCGAATCCGGAACCTGAAGTGACTTCATCGTCATGCGACGTACGCATAAAAGGCGCTTCGATCTCCAACTGCAACCGTGGCGAAGGAGTGTAGGAAACGCTCAAATCGAGGACCTGTCGATGCACTTCCAGCGAACCGAGAGATTGTTTGATGAAGTAGAAACGCGGCGTAATCGCGCCGCCCTTGTAAACCGTCAAACCAGGAGAAGTGACGCGAATTGGGGCCGGCGGCGCTGTCGAAACCGCCTCTGGAACCGGTGACGCGGTGAAGCCTGCCTTCACAAACATCGACGCCGAAACCCCACGACCACTTGCAACCGCTTTGCGAAGCGCAGGCGTAATCGTCTCCTGCGCCTTTGGTCCAGTGCCGGCCGTTTTCCACGCTCCGGTTAGTTCGATCACGTCGCCTTCCGTTGCGCCTGCCAGTACCTGATCGACATTTGGCCCATCCAGAACGAAACGTTGTCCCGAGGCTTCGACAACGATCAACCAACCCTGCTCCCCTTTCGTGAGCTTTCCGGTGACGGTTATCTCTGCGTCAGCAAGCTTATAGCCGGCCTTCTTCAAAGTTTCTCTCAGCGCCGCGAACGACACTGGTCTATCAGGCTTGGGCGTAAACACTCCCAGGCCTTTCTGAAAGTCTGTTACCTCGATCTCCTTGAGTTTCGGTGCGTAGTCTAGACGGCTCACGGCCTTCTGGATGTTGTACACTCAATTGCCGCACAAATAACCGGCAATGTGCATCTGTACTCGCTTCACCTGTGCCGCCGAACTCGCTGCGCAGCCGAACAATAGGACCAACCCCAGTATCGCGATGGAAGATTTGCGTCTCATTGGCTGTTGAGTCGTAAGGTTATCACTTAATTGCCGCACGCGGCACTTGGCGATGTATGGGAACTTTCGGTCAAAAAATCCGGTCGCATCGGAAACTCATCGCGACGAACGCGGTTATGCACGAGCTTTAGCCATCGACAAAGCCGTTCATTTACCGAGCTCATACTCCGGCAGGCGGGCTTTCAGGTATCCGTCACAGACGACCGCCGTAACCGAAGCCGACAAGAACGCCGCGGTTTCGGCGGGAGCTCAAGGTTACCTCGCCAAGCCCTTTGATCCGGACCTTCCTACAGTAACTTCGGGCGGTGGCGGCGAAGCGTTGCAGATTTAGTATGAAACGGTGAGGTTTTGCGAAGATATGCCTGTTTCGATGGGTTCAGATCAGAAATGGAGATCTGCAAATGGTCGACAACATGGATTCTCAGGAGATTCAGCGATTGCTGCAGTCCGCACGCGTTGCCCGACTCGGCTGCATCGCGCATGGAGACCCTTACGTAGTGCCCATCAACTACGAATTTCGAGACGGTGCAATCTACGGTCATTCGCTGCCGGGGTTAAAAATCTCAGCGCTCAGAGAGAACCCGCGAGCATGCGTGCAAGTGGATGAGATCGAAACCGGTCTGCGCTGGAAAAGCGCGTTGGCGTTCGGCAACTATGAGGAGTTAACCGATGACGCTGAGCGACACGAAGCCCTCACGCGTTTGCTGGATAGATATCCAATGATGACGCCCGTCGAGTGGAGAGCGGTTCACGACGCTGATACTCAGGACATCATCGTTTTCCGGATCAACATCGATCGGATGACGGGCGTCGCCGGGAGTTAGCTT
>DASUOZ010000496.1:0-9321 GCA_036276375.1 Pyrinomonadaceae bacterium
TTCAGTTTCGCGATCGAGCAGGATCGAACGCTAAAGCAAACGCGGCTCTATAACGTTTACGCGGTACGCCAGAATGGCAACGCGCCTGCGGCTGCTGCTCCGACGAACGGCAATGGCGAGCGGCGCTGGACCGGCCCGCGCGATCTGATCAACGACATACGCAACTATCTCAAGGAAAAGCTGCCGGCGTACATGGTCCCATCGGCCATCAGGCTGATTCGAGAGATGCCGTTAACACCCAACGGCAAGATCGATCGTAAGGCGCTTGCCGCGGGACCGGCCATGGAGTTGGAAACCGAATACAAAGAACCACGCACGCCTACCGAGCGCTGGTTGGCTGACACTTGGGCGGCCGTGCTGGGTCTGGAGCGCGTCGGCAGCAACGACAATTTCTTCGAGTTGGGTGGCCACTCGCTGCTGGGCACGCAGATCATCTTCAAGATACGCGAATCACTAGAGCTCGAGCTTCCATTGCGCGCTCTTTTTGAAGCACCTACCGTCGCCGGTCTCGCCGCGCGCATTGACGAATTGAAGCGAGCCGCGTCTCCAACGTCGCGCGGGAAACAGATATTGCCGCCGATCCGCCCCGTTCCGCGCGACGGCACTCTGCCACTGTCGTTCGCGCAGCAGCGACTCTGGTTTCTCGAACAACTAGCCGGCGGCAATTCCCCTTACAACATGCTTGGTGGCATGCGTCTGAGTGGTGAGTTGAACATCGTTGCGCTCGAGCGAACCATCAATGAGATCGTGCGCCGGCATGAAGCCTTACGGACGACTTTCATTAACGACGACGGACAGCCACAGCAGATCATCGCCGCGAGCCAACCATTTACCGTCGAGCTGCTCGACTGGCGCACACGCGCGCGCGACGAACACGAAAGCGCCCTCGAGGAGTTGGCGAGCGAGGAATTATGGCGACCTTTCGATCTTTCGAATGGTCCATTGCTGCGAGTCAAGCTGGTGCGGCTTGACGAGGAAGAGCATGTGGCGTTGATGGTGATGCACCATATCATCAGCGATGGCTGGTCCATTGGCGTCTTTCTTCGAGAAGTCAAAGAGCTGTACGCGGCGTTTAGCAACGACCGACCGTCGCCACTCGCTGATTTGCCGGTTCAATACGGCGATTTTGCGCAGTGGCAACAGGAAACGATGCGCGGCGAATTTCTGGAGACCCAACTCGATTACTGGCGCGCCGCGCTGAGTGGTCCATTGCCCATACTCAAACTGCCGGCTTCGTTGCCGCGCCCGGCGCAACCAGGTTTCCGCAGCGCTCGATTCGCCGTGCACCTATCCGTTGAGCTGGAAAAAGAGTTGCGAGAGTTGAGCCAGCGCCGCGGAGTCACGCTTTACATGACGTTGCTGGCGGCCTTCAAGATGCTGCTGTACCGCTATACAAAGCAGGATGACATCGTCGTCGGGACCGCCGTGGCTGGGCGCAATTATGCGGGCCTTGAAGAACTCATCGGCGTGTTTATCAACATGCTGGTGATGCGTTCCGATCTCTCCGGCAATCCTCGCTTCAGCGAACTATTGGATCGAATTAGAGACACCACGCTCGAGGCCTACGCACATCAGGATGTGCCGTTTGAAAAACTGGTAATGGAGCTGCAACCGGAGCGCGTCGAATCTCAAACGCCCCTGTTTCAGGTCGCGTTCGGTTTACAGAATGCGGCCGTAAAGACTCTTGACTTGCCACAATTGCGACTGGCGCCTCTGACGTTCAATGTGGAGACGGCGAGATACGACCTCACGCTGTGGATGATCGAAGGAGACGGCAACCTGACCGCTTCGTGGACCTACAGCACGGATCTGTTTCAACGTTCTGACGTCGAGCGAATGCAGACTGATTTCGAAGCCGTGTTGCGTAGTGTGGTCAATAATCCTGACGCTCATTTGGCAACTTTGAAACTTCCCTCTGAAGCGCAGACTAGTGAAGCAAAACCGTTTCCATCAGGCCGGCGCAAAAAGCCAGTCAGACTCTCGCGCACGACGCTCGTTCGGAAACGACACCTCGAAGGCGAGAACGGTTTTCCGCTCGTGTTGGAACCAGTGGCGGAGGACGTCAACCTCGTCGAGTGGGCACGCAGCGGGCGAGACGAGATCGAGCAGGATCTACTGCGATACGGAGCGATTCTATTTCGCGGTTTTCAGATGGATGCTATCTCACAGTTCGAACAGTTTGCCCGGGCTATCTCGCCGGAGTTGCTCGATTACCTGGAGCGCGCGGCTCCGCGCACCGAAGTCGGTAAAAACGTCTACACCTCGACGGAGTATCCGCCCGACCAGATCATTCCACAGCATCACGAGATGTCCTACTCGCACAACTGGCCCACGAAGATCTGGTTCTTCTGTGCCGTGCCGGCGCGCGAGGGCGGCCGCACTCCCATCACGGACGATCGCAAAGTCATCAACCTGATCGACCGGAAGATCAAAGAACGTTTCCTCGAGAAGAAGATCATGTACGTGCGCAACTACGGCGAGGGACTGGATCTATCGTGGCAGGAGGCCTTCCAGACCAACGACCGCGCCGTGGTGGAAGAATATGCGCGCAACTCTCACATGACCTGCGAATGGCGCGATGGCGATCGCTTAAGAACGCGCGCGGTGCGCCAGGTGGTCGCAACTCATCCCCGCACGCGGGAGACACTCTGGTTCAACCACGCTCACATGTTCCACATTTCGAATGTTGAGCCGGCCACGCGTGAGGCACTGTTGGCCCAGTTTGCCGAAGACGAGTTGCCGCGCAATGCGTTCTACGGAGATGGAACGTCGATCGAGACTTCGATTCTGGAAGAGATCCGCGAGATCTATCAACAGACGTCAGTCAGGTTCGAGTGGCGGCGTGGTGACGTTATGTTGCTCGATAATTTCCTCTGCTCTCACGGTCGCGAGCCTTTTGTTGGACCGCGAAGAGTGCTGGTCACGATGGCCGAGCTCTACACCAATAAAGACCTATAAGCCCGATTGGACTGTAGGACCTATAAAAAAGAAAACAAATGCCCGAAGAAGTTGTCGAAGGTTTTCAGCTTTCGCCGCAGCAAAAGCACGTATGGTTAACGCAGAAAGATAGTGCGTCTTTCCGCGCTCGGTGTGAAATGCTGTTGGAGGGTTCGCTCGATCGCGCGGTGCTCGAGCAGTGCTTGCGGAGTGTTGTCGAGCGTCACGAGATTCTGCGAACGCATTTTCAGTCGTTTGCCGGCGTTGATTTTCCGCTGCAAGTCCTGTCGGAGAGTCCGGCGCTTGATTATCGCGAGATCGACCTGCGTGAGCTCGATGCGCAGCAACAACACATCCGCATCGCCGAAACGGTTAACCAGCTTGACGAGACGGAGCCCGACGTCGAGCGACTGGCGCTGCCCCACGCAATCAGTTTCGTGCTCTTTGTGTTGGCGCCGGATAGGCATGTTCTATATGTCAGCCTACCTGCTCTTTGTGCCGACAAAAGATCGTTAGTGAACCTGACTGGTGAGATTGCCGATTCGTATGCGGCGGGGTTGCGAAACGAGACACTGCCGGACGAACCGGTGCAATACATTGATTTCTCGAGCTGGCTGGAAGAGTTACTTCGCGCCGAAGACAACCAGACCGAAAAGGATTACTGGCGTAACCTTCTCGATAACATTGGCTCAAGTTCGCTCCGCGAATTTGCGTGGGAAAAGCTCACCGGCGAAAGCTTTGAGCCGTCGGTCCTGACTCTTGAGCTTAACGAACAGGTTACCCAGCGACTCGAAACGGCCGCGTTTCGATGGCAGACAAAAATTTCGACTTTGCTTCTCGCAAGCTGGCAGTCTCTGCTGTGGCGGCTGAGCGGAAACAACGAGATCGTCGTCGGCTGTCTCTCGGACGGCCGGCGCATCGAACACTTGCGCAAAGCCATTGGCCTCTTCGCGGGTTATCTGCCCGTCAGCTTCAACTTCAAAGAGCATTATCGTTTCAGCAACATCCTGCCGCTGTTGGACGAGGCGGTGCAGGCCAATCACAGCCGGCACGAATACTTCAACTGGAACGCGACGAAGCCAAACCAAACACTCTTACCCTTCAAATTCGATTACGCAGAGTGGCCCGAAGCGCGACAAGCCGGGCCGCTGAAGTTCTCTATCTCGACACTCGACGTTTTCGTTGACAGCTTCAAGTTGCTCCTTTCAGCCTCCAAACGCGGCAGCAAGATCGTGCTGGAGTTTCATTACGACAACAACAGCTACGAGAGAGACGACGTCCAACGTCTGATGGGCCAATACCAAGCGCTGTTGCGCGCGCTTGCCAACAATCCTGAGGCGCCGGTCAATCAATTCAACATCCTCAGTGAAGCCGAACGGCATCAGCTTGTAATCGAGTGGAACGACACGCACCTGCCATATCGCGATGACGCTTGCATTCACGAATTGTTTGGCGAGCAGGCAGAGCACACTCCCGACGCCACGGCAATCGCGTTTGAAACACAACAACAAAGCTTTCGCGAGCTCAACGAACGCGCAAACCAACTGGCTCATCATCTGCGGCGTCTCGGCGCTGGACCCGAAAAACTCGTCGGTCTTTACCTGCCTCGCTCGCTCGAGTTGCTTACCGCGTTACTCGCCGTTTGGAAATCCGGCGCCGCTTACGTGCCCCTCGACCCGTTGCTTCCCAAACAGCGCCTGGCCTTCATGCTCGCCGACACCGATGCTTCGATCCTGATTACGCAGAATTCTCTGCTCGACAGTTTGCCGGACTATTCCGGACGTTGCGTTTGTCTCGACACCGATGCCGAAACACTGGCGCGCGAGAGCACCGCGAACCCAATAAGCAACACACGACCTGAAAACCTCGCTTACGTGATTTACACGTCCGGTTCGACCGGGCAGCCGAAAGGCACGATGGTCCAACACCGTTCGGTCGTCAATCTCGCAGCCGCCTTGCGAAACTCCGTCTACAACGACCACAGCGCGCCTTTGCGCGTAAGCGTCAATGCGCCACTTGTGTTCGATGCCTCGGTGAAGCAGGTCATTCAATTGATCTATGGCCACACACTCGAGCTCGTACCGGAGGAAGTGCGAGTCGATGGCGTCGAGTTGACGAAGTTTATCAAGCGCCGCGGAGTTGAAGTGCTCGACTGCACGCCGTCGCAGCTGAAGCTCTTGCTTGCAGGCGATTCTTTCGCCGCTGCGGATTCAGATCTGAAGCTGATGCTGATTGGTGGAGAGGAACTCGACCAGGAAACGTGGCAGACCCTTGCCGGTCACACCCGCATTCAGTGTTACAACGTCTATGGACCAACGGAGTGCACGGTTGATGCGACCGTGAGTCGTATTGGCGGTATCCCGATGCCCGTCATCGGAAAGTCGATAGCAAACACCAAAGCCTACGTCCTCGACGCGCAGCAGCATCTCGTACCTGTCGGTGTCGCCGGCGACTTGCACATCGGCGGAGCGGGAGTTGCGCGCGGATACCTCCGGCGTCCTGATCTGACCGCCGAACGGTTCATTCCGGATCCCTTCAGCAACGAGCCTGGAGCACGTATCTATCGCACCGGCGACCGCGTGCGCCGTTCGAGCGACGGGAACATCGAGTTCCTCGGCCGCCTCGATCACCAGGTGAAGATCCGCGGCTATCGCACCGAATTAGGTGAGATCGAAGCCGCTTTATCTTCGCATCCGGCGGTACGCGACGCGGTGGTGGTGGCGCGCGAAGATGCTCCGAATGCGATTCGTCTCGCAGCCTACGTTGTTCCACACCGCCGTCACGCAGCAAAGATCGAGAACCGCACCCGCTACCAGTTACCAAACGGAATGGCGATCGTTCATCAGAACCGCCACGAGACTGATTACCTTTACGAAGAGATTTTTCAAAAGCGGATCTACCTGAAGCACGGACTGAGCCTGCCTGCCCGGGCATGTGTCTTTGACGTCGGCGCGAACATCGGCATGTTCACTCTCTTCGTGATTCAACACTGCCCTGCGGCACGCATTTATTCCTTCGAACCGATCGATCCGATCTATCAGAGCCTCCGCCTTAACACCGAACTTTACGGCTCGCATGTCAAGACGTTTCCGTTCGGCCTGTCGTGCGAGCGGAAGACCGAAACGTTCACCTTCTATCCGCGGTATTCGATGATGTCCGGTCTCGCTGCCTACGCGGACACAAGCGGCGACGTCGAGGTCGTTAAGGAATACATGCGCCGGCAGGAACAGCCTGCTCCTGAAGTGTCGGCCCTGCTCGAACATGCCGACAGCGTTCTCGCCGAACGCTTCCGCGCGCAGACATATCAATCTCAACTACAGGTGCTCTCCGACGTCATCCATTCGGAGAAGGTCCGACGAATCGACCTCTTGAAGATCGACGTGCAGCGCGCGGAGCTGGACGTCCTGCGCGGAATTGAACCGCAGGACTGGGAAAAGATCGGACAAGTGGTGATGGAGGTTCACGACGGTAAAGGGACTGCGAATCAAGGACGAGTCTCCGAGATCGGAACCTTATTGGAGAGTCGCGGTTTCACTGTCGTCGCCGAACAGGAAGACGAACTCCAGGGCACCGATCGATACAACCTCTACGCCCTTAAACCGGGTTGGAATACCGGCGAGACACCCGTGATCGATCCGGCTCCCGAATCCTCGATCCTGGCCGCGGCCGTTCTCACCGAAGGGGACCTGCGGCAATTTCTACAGGACAAACTGCCCGCGTACATGATCCCCGCGTCGTTTGTGTTGCTCGACAAACTGCCGCTCACGCGCAACGGAAAGGTCGATCGCGCCACCCTGCCCGCGCCGGAAAGTCTGCGGCCGGATTTGAAAGCCGGTTACGTCGCGCCGCAAACGAAAATCGAAAGAACTATCGCGGCCATCTGGCAACAGGCGCTCCACGTGGACACCGTCGGCGTTGACGACAACTTCTTCGACTTGGGCGGTCACTCACTGTTGATGGTCCAGGTGCACAGCAAACTGCGAGCAGCGTTTGAAAAGGAAGTCTCGATGGTCGATCTGTTCAAGCACCCGACGATCAAAGCAATGGCCAAACACCTGGGCCAGCTAGGCGACGAACAGCCGACCTATCAGAAGGTACGGGATCGCGCTGAGAAGCAGCGTATGGAAATGACAAGAAAAAGGCTTAACCGGGTAGCGTCGTAATCCGGGAAGCGATGGTCAATCGGAGAGAGTAGAGGCAGGCGTATGAGCGAAACCAACCTCAAAGATGCAGTAGAACGAGTCGCCATCATCGGCATGGCAGGTCGGTTCCCTCGTGCAAAGAGCGTTGCCGAGTTTTGGGAACGATTGAGAGATGGCCTGGAATGTGTCTCGTTCTTTACTGACGAAGAGCTGATCGAAGAGGGCGTCGATCCGGCGATGCTTGAAGATTCAAACTACATCAAGGCCAAGGCCGCGCTGGACGATATCGACTTGTTTGACGCTGCTTTCTTCGGCTTCAGTCCCAAAGAAGCGGAGACGATGGATCCGCAGCAACGTTTCTTTCTCGAGTGCTCGTGGGAAGCTCTGGAAAATGCCGGCTACGATCCCGAGCGATGCAAAGAAGCGATCTCTGTCTACGCCGGCGTCAGTATCAACAGTTACCTGATGCTCAACATTCTCTCGCATCCGGAATTGTTGGAGACGGTCGGGATCATGCAAGCTTCGATTCGTAACCGGACCGATCATCTCGCTACCCGCGTTGCTTACAAGCTGAATCTCAAGGGGCCGGCAGTGACAGTGCAAACTGCCTGTTCCACTTCGCTCGTCGCGGTCCATCTCGCTGCTCAGAGCCTGCTCGATTATCAATCGGACATCGCCCTCGCGGGCGGAGTCTCGATCAGTGTTCCGGGCAAGTCGGGTTACATGTTCCAGGAGGGCGGCATCTTTTCCGCCGATGGACATTGCCGCGCGTTCGATGAAAAAGCAACCGGAACGGTGGTGGGCAATGGTATCGGCGTCGTGGTCCTGAAGAGACTGTCGGACGCGCTCGCGGATGGCGATCAGGTCCACGCGGTCATCAAGGGCTCCGCCATTAATAATGACGGCTCGAACAAGGTTGGTTATACCGCGCCGAGTGTTGACGGTCAGTCGGAAGTGATTGCGATGGCGCAGTCTGTCGCTGCGGTAGAGGCCGGCAGCATCTCCTACGTGGAAACTCACGGAACGGGAACGTCGCTCGGCGATCCGGTGGAAATTGCCGCGCTGACGCAAGTCTTCAAAGCGGGAACAGAACGAAAGAATTTCTGCGCCATCGGTTCCGTAAAGTCGAATATTGGCCACCTCGATACCGCTGCGGGAGTCGCCGGGCTGATTAAGACAACGCTCGCCCTTAAAAACGGCGTGCTTCCGCCGAGCCTGCATTTCGAGAAGCCCAACCCGCAGATCGATTTAGCCGGCAGTCCCTTTTACGTCAACAACAAGTTGTCCGAATGGAAGCGAAACGGTGCGCCGCGTCGCGCCGGCATCAGTTCATTCGGAATCGGCGGGACCAACGCCCACGTCGTGCTCGAAGAAGCTCCGGAACAGCACGACTCCGGTCCATCACGATCGAGCCAGTTACTCGTCATCTCCGCCAGGACCAGTTCGGCGCTCGAAGCTGCGACGACAAACCTGAGCGATTACTGCCGTCAGAATACGGACGTGAAGCTGGCTGACGTGGCTTACACACTTCACGTTGGCCGCAAGGTCTTCAACCACCGGCGCATTGCCGTCGGCAACAACCTGAACGATGCCGCGGAAGCATTGAGCACGCTCGATCCACGGCGTGTCGTAACGGGAATTCAGGAGCCCCGCGAACGCTCGGTTGTGTTTATGTTTCCGGGCCAGGGCGCGCAATACGCCAACATGGGCCGCGGGTTGTACACCACCGAAGAAACGTTTCGCCGTTACATAGATCTTTGCGCCGAGCAACTCGCGCCTGAGCTCGGATTCGATCTGCGCGACGTGCTCTTTCCTTCAGACGAACAACTCGCGGAATCGGACAAGCGCCTGCAACACACGGCGATCACTCAGCCCGCGTTGTTTGTTATTGAATACGCGTTGGCCCAACTCCTGATCGAGTGGGGAGTGAAGCCGCAGGCGATGATTGGCCACAGCATTGGTGAGTACGTCGCTGCTTGTCTGGCCGGTGTGTTCTCGTTGGAAGATGCGCTGCGACTCGTAGCCGCCCGAGGACGCCTGATGGGCGAAGTGGCCGGCGGATCGATGCTGATGGTGCCGCTGCCCGAAAGGGAAGTGAGCCCGTTGCTGAGTAATCACGTGTCGTTGGCAGCGGTGAATGCGCCTTCAATGTGTGTCTTGTCGGGGACAACCGGCGCGATCCGCGAGCTGGCCGATACGCTCAACGCGAGAGACGTTCAGTGTCACACACTTCACACGTCAC